>CAZXMY010000024.1:0-14016 GCA_964641325.1 uncultured Flavobacteriaceae bacterium
AATTACTATTAGCTAGTGTACAAATATTTAATATCAAATTAAGGAAAAGAAACCCACAATACCTTACTTTTAAACTTATAATTATTAAGAATATGAAGGATATTGCTGCTACACACTCCCTTCGAGATTTACAGAAAGCCTATAGAGTTTATTTTATTCTAGGAGCCCTTTTCATATGTTCCCTAGTTGTAAGTAACCTAATTTTCCAGAAATTCTTTTCTTGGGATTTTTTTGGGGTGTACACTTTTGAGATTTCGGTTGGGATACTGCCATATCCAATTACCTTCCTAATAACAGATATTATCAGTGAAATTTATGGCAAGAAAAAAGCGCGCCAAGTGGTGACGACAGGTATATACGCATCACTTTTCTCTCTTCTCATCGTTTATGTGGCTCAAGGGGTACCTGCAACAACCTGGAGTCCCGTAAAAGATGATTTGTTTGACAAAGTTTTTGGGGCTTCTACTATAGCTGTTTTTGCCAGTATGATGGCTTATTTACTTGCCCAATATGTGGATGTACAGCTTTTTCATTTCTGGAAAAAACTGACCAAAGGCAGGCATTTATGGATAAGAAACAATTTTTCTACTTTTTTTAGTCAATTTATAGACACTGCAACGGTTCTCTTACTTCTTTGCTATTTTGGACAGATAGAATGGAGCAAGTTTAGCGCCTTATTACTTAGTGGCTTTTTATTTAAAGTCCTTATTGCAGCCCTAGACACTCCATTATTATACCTTTTTGTAGGTGTTTTTAGGAGAGAATTTAATCTTAAACAGGGCCAAGAAATTGACCTGGACGTATAAGTAGTATGAAACGTGTTTTAAAAATAATAGGCATACTTATTCTGGTGCTTCTTCTGGTTGCTATAGTGAGCCCATTTTTATTTAAAGGCAAGCTAGAAGACTTGCTCAAAAAAAGTATTAATGACAATCTTAACGCCACCGTATCTTGGCAAACATTAGACATAAGTTTACTGTCTAATTTTCCAAAAGCAACAGTCTCTCTCAATGATTTTCTAGTCATTAATCACGCTCCTTTTACAGGAGATACATTAGCTATAGGCAAGGACATAAAGATAGAAATGGGCGTAAAACAACTGTTTAAAAAAACCTCAAGTGACCCGATTAAAATAGATGCACTGCAACTGGACGAAGCTCAAATACACTTAAAGATTAACAAAGAAGGTGTCACTAATTACGACATTGTAAAAAGTTCTGAAAGTAGAACTACCTCAGTCGCGAACCTACCTGGCAAGCCGGCAGGAGAAAAAGAAACCCAATCCTCTTTTAGTTTTGATTTAGATCATTATCAAATAAACAAAAGCACCCTAGCTTATAGTGACGAAAGCTCTGAAACCTTTTTTGTAATAAACGAGCTAGAACACGAGGGCAACGGAGATTTTTCTGCACAACAAAGCACCTTAGATACAGAAACTTCGGGTATTGTCTCTCTGGATATTGCCGAAACAAATTATATAAAAGGCCAGCATATAGCCTTAGATGCTGCCATTGAGCTGGATCTAGAAAACCAGAAATATACCTTTCAAGAAAATCGTGGGACAATCAATAAGCTACCTCTTAATTTTGATGGTTTTGTACAACTAGAAGATGAAGTAACAGTAGTGGACCTTTCTTTTGAAACGCCAGATGCAGATTTCAAAAACTTTCTTGCCGTTATTCCTCAAGAATATGCTAAGAATCTGGACGGTGTGGATACCAGCGGAGATTTTCGCGTAAGCGGAAAAATTAATGGTCAGGTAGCCGATACTACCATTCCTAAGTTAGACATCTCTATCGTTTCTAACAATGCTTCTTTTAAATATCCAGACCTACCTAAACGTATGGAAGGGATAAATATTAATACACGTATACTCAATACTACTGGACATGCCGCTGATACATATGTAAAAATTAATCAGCTCGATTTTAAAATTGATAACGACACCTTTTCTGCTAAAGGTAGTCTTAAAAATATTACGGCAAATATGCTAGTAAATCTCGCTCTGAAAGGCAAACTTGATCTGTCTAATATAGAAAAGGTTTATCCATTAGACCTAAAAGAATCTCTTAAAGGGCTTGTAAACGCAGACTTTACTACCAATTTTGATATGAATAGTGTAGAAAATCATTATTACGATAATATCCAGAGTTCAGGTCAAGCCAGCTTGGCAAATTTTACTTATCCTTCAGAAAAATTACCTAATCCGCTTACCATAAACGATGCGAGTGTAAATTTTACACCTGGTCTTATAGAACTTACCCAGTTTGATGGAAAAACGGGAGCTACAGATATTAATGCGACGGGAAGTATAGAGAATCTGATTCCTTTTGTGATGTCTAAAGAAGACCTTAAAGGGAGATTTAAAGTAACTTCAAATGTGTTTGACCTCAACGATTTTTCTTCCATAGAAAGTGGTGGTAAAGATGTACAGGCTACTCAATCAAATACTAATCAAGAAGAGGTAAGCAGCATAAAAATTCCTGATTTTCTGGATGCTCAATTGGATTTTAATGCAAAAAAAGTAATCTACGATGACCTCACCTTAGAAAACATGCAAGGCACTTTGGGTATACGAGAGGAACAGGCAAATCTCAATAATCTCACATCAACTATTTTTGGAGGACAAGCAGGCCTAACTGGCAATGTTTCTACAAAAAACGAGTTACCTGTTTTTGATGTAAAACTTGACCTAAGTAAGATAGATATAGATCAATCTTTTAATCAACTTCCTTTATTAAAAGGTCTTGCGCCTATTACAAAAGCCTTGCAAGGAGTCCTAACGACAGAGATTAATCTGAGTGGACAACTGGATGAGCATATGGCTCCTATATTAAGCACAGTAGCAGGAAATGCGATTGCCCAAGTACAAACTACAGAGGTAGATGCAGATAAAATGCCTTTACTATCTGCTTTAGATAAGCAACTAAATTTTATATCCATAGAAGATCTTAAGCTGGATGAATTAGCTACTTCACTCACATTTGCAGATGGTAAAATTATTGTAGAGCCCTTTGATTTTGATATAAAAGGAATCTCTGTACATATAGGTGGCGGGCACAGCTTTGATAATATCTTGGATTATACCTTAACCTCAGATGTTCCCGCACAGTATTTAGGGAACGATGTAAGCAACCTACTATCTAAACTCACTAAGGAAGAAAAAGAGAGTTTGCACGTGCCTTTGCCTATCTCTTTGAGTGGTACTCTTACCCAACCTAATATTAACATCAATACTCAAACCGCCATAAGTAATCTAACGAATCAGATTATAGAAATCCAAAAGCAGCATCTTAAAGACAAAGGGAATGATATTATAGAAGATGTGATAGATGATGTGATATCAGATAAAGTGGGTAATGATGCGGGAAATGTCATAAAAGATGTGATAGGAGGTGTTCTGGGAGGAAACGACAAGAGTGATACCACCACTTCTCCTACAACTCCTGTAGATAGCTCCAGCACCAATACGGCATCTAAACCTATTATCCCTAAACCAGATGACATTATTAAGGATGCTGCTAACGATATTCTAGGTGGCCTTTTTGGAGGAAATAAAAACAAGAATAAAGAAGCAGTAAAGGATACGGTTAATGAGTAGTACGCTTTCGCGAAAGCGTACTCTTAATTACCAATTAATCAAAATAAATGATACCACTCTCATTAGGCTTGCCTTTACTGCCAAGAGAATTAAATTTCCAGCTAAAACCAACAAGAAAATACTGTTGTAAAACTGTACTCTGAACATCCTGTATAAGGTTTGCGGTAGCCGACCTTTGTGCATTTGTGTTTTGATTTAATAAGTCATACACTTTAATGGAAATACTGCCATTGTCCTTTAATACAGAATAGGAAAGAGAACTGTTCCAAAAAACGGCAGACCTTTGAAAACCTTCTGCCACATTAGGGTTGAAATTATAATTTATCGTATTGACCCATTCCCATTTTTTTATAGCATTAAAGGTGCTTCTAAAAAACACTTGATGTCTAGTAAAATCTTGATTCTCAAAAACGTCTAAATTAAACGTAGTTCTGGAGAAATTAGGACTATATGTTACATTTAGATTTAATGCGTTTTTCCATTCCAAGCCCGCTCCTAATCGTGGGCCTATGCTACGTATGACACTGGCATACTGCACACCATTATTAAAGTTTACATTTCTGTTTAGACTTGCATTAAAACCATAGTTGTATTTAAATGTTCTGGTGGTATCAAGTTTAATTTTTTTATTAATAAAGCTATTGAGATTAATGTTATAATTCCCCTGAACATTTTCATAAGTCGTCCTTCTTAAAAGGTTTTCATCTATGATTGTTCTCGCAACAACGGCATTGTCACGTATTGTAGCATTTAAATATGCATACAAACCCGACCTGTTTTGAAAATTGTAGGCGTTATAATTCGCATAAAAATTATGGTTATTAGTAGGCTCTAAATCTGGATTTCCTTGCCTCGTATTAAGCGGGTCTCGCACATCTTCAAAAGGAGATAATTGATTTGCTTCTGGAGGACTATTATTCACATTATATCCTAAATAAATTGTCTTTTGCGGCGCTATTTGATAATTGAAATAAGTATTTAACTCTACCGCCGTAAAGTCACGATTTATACTAAGTTCAGGGCGCAATAAGTCCTGATTTCTGAGATTTCTAAAAACCACACCAGATTGTAGCCCAAGGCCCCATTTTTCTCCTTTATAACTCAATTGTACACTAGGCGTTGTTCTTCTATTTGTAAACGAAAAATCGGTGCTTAAAATATCATTGAAGCTCGTAAAGCCCTGAGTGTTTTCATCAAACTCAAACGTGCTCAACCTATTCTCATCTCGCACACTCAGATAGTTAAGCTCTAGATCTAAAAATAGTTTTTTGGCAAGTAAAGGATAACGATATGTTATTCCTGCTCTAAGCCTTTCCTCTGAGTTTTCACCCTCTGCGAATTGATTTCTAATAATATCATCCTCCTCATTAAACAAAGTAGTTGTGTTTAGAAAATCATCGTTAGTACCGTTATCAAAACTGTTTACTAGGTTCACTTTTACAAATGAACCATTATCACCTAACCTCTTCGTTAAATTAATAGTGTTTTCAAAGTTTCTATTAATAGATTCACTTCTGGAATTAGACGTTGATGAGTTAATAATTTCTTGATTCTCATCTAGGGATACTTCCTCACTATTAAAACGATTTCTATTCGTATTAAATTCAAAGTTAGGATTTATCGTAATCAAGAAGGTAGAATCCACCTCAATCTTAGCTACAATATTAGCACTGTGATTATCACTATTACCATCTGTTCGCGAGATACTCCTATTAAAAAACCGCCTATCCGGAAGGATATTTTCCCGCTCTGTAACCGTCTCATTAAAATTATTTGCTCCAGAATAAAAATAATTTGCACTAATGTCAAAACCATCTGCATACTCATCTGCATAATTAACCCCCGCATTTCTACTCGTTACAATTCCTCCTGGTCCACCACCAAAATTAAAAATGGTACTTATATTATTTCCAAAATTATCCTGAATCTCGCCGAAAGTGAATCCAGGATTATTCTGATTATTGCCACCTCCTAAGAAACTAATTCTTCTATCATTATCAAAAATATTAAGCAAACCGGCGTATTCAAACCTATCATCTGTGCCTCCACCTGCAGATAATTTTCCAAAAACGCCTTTGTTATTTTCCTCCTTAATGGTAAGATTTATGGTTTTATTTTCTTGATCTCCTTCTTCTCCAGCAAAGGCTTCATCATCAGTTTTGGTATCGGTTACTTGGATTTTTTCTATAATTTCTTTGGTAAGATTGCGTGTCGTTATGGTAGGGTCATTACCGAAAAAAGGTTTGCCATTCACCAGTATCTTATTTACTTCTTTACCGTTTACCCTAATCGTACCATCATCATCTACCTCTACACCTGGCAGTTCCTTTAATAAATCTTCAATGTTGGCATCCTTTTTAGTTTTAAAGGATGATACATTAAATTCTAGAGTATCTTTTTTTACCGTTACAGGTGCTCTACTCTTAATAAATACTTCATCTAAAGAAGACACATCATTTCCCAAACCAATCTCACCCAAATCTATAGGGCTTTGCGATAAATCTACCTCCTTAGTATAAGGTGCATATCCTACATAGGATATGTTTAAACGCGCCTTTTTAATAAATGACTGGCCTTCAAGTTCAAATACACCTTTACTATTTGTTATGGTATACGTAATAAGAGTACTATCCTTGATTGCCTCTAGATAGACGGTAGCGGCTTCAAGATTGGTAGCTGTAAGACTATCTTTAAGTGTCCCTTTAATGAAATAATTATTAGAAGATTTTTTTGATTTAGCACTAACAATCTCTTTAGGTTGATTAATCTGACTATATAAAGAAAAACAACTGAAAAAAAATAGAAAGCAGACACGAGAACAAAGCGCAAGGTATTGACGCATAGAATGGTTATGATTGATTAATTGAAACTAAAGAAAGAATAAGTGTAGTACTCTTCTTCAGTTTTTAGAAAGATTTATGTATTAATTAACGAACCATATTCATTTTAAGTGCCTAAAAGCTAATGATATGCTAAAACCGCATTTACTTCTTACTTAAGAGAAGGTTATTAATGGATAATATATCTTGTTCTAAGCTGGTCAATTTGGTTATTGAGGCAATTGCTGGAAAACCTTTGAAATTATATTCTAACCATTCTAAGGATGAAGCTTTTTCTTTAGGGAAGCTACTGAGTAATTCATCTGGATAGTCGATGTTTTTTAAAGCATATTCTTCCTGAACTATCCATTTATATGCAACAAGGTTTTGTACAAAATCATTTCCTTGAGTACTCATCCCATTTTCTGTAAAAAATATACTGTCTAGTTTTCGAGAATTGTCCATCTCTTCCAAACTATTCCCAGACAAAATTTTTTTTTTAAAATAACGAATCTCAAATCTAATAGTATCAGAAATATCAACCAGATTAATAAGCAGAGAGTCGTCAGAATTATAATCTAATTCTTGGTATATTTCCCTTTCTCGAGAATTCAAACTATCATTAACTTTTGATAGTTTATTGTTTATTTTTTCAAAAGCATTTACAACTTCACCGTTACTCCGACGGAAAATGGTAAATGCCGTCCATAAAACCACAATTAGAATTGCTGCAATTACCAGGATTTTCAAAACGCTACGCATTTACTTCTTCCTAAAATATATAGAAATAGGCACTCCAGAAAAATCATAGGCCTGACGCAGTTTGTTTTCTAAAAAGCGTCTATAAGGTTCCTTTAGATATTGCGGGAGATTACAAAACAATGCAAACTGCGGCTGCGGTGTAGGTAACTGTGTGGCATACTTAATCTTGATATATTTCCCTTTGTACGCTGGCGGCGGAAATGCCTCCACAAGCGGTAAGAAAAAGTTGTTGAGTTCGCTTGTTTTAAGACGCCTTGTTTTGTTTTTATACACACTTACAGCAGTCTCTATAGCCTTGAATATACGTTGCTTCGTTAGTACAGATATAAAGACAATAGGCACATCTGTAAAAGGCTCTAATTGCTGTCTAATGTGTTTTTCAAACTCTTTCATGGTATTGGTTTCCTTATCCACCAAGTCCCATTTATTCACGAGTATTACCACACCTTTGCGATTGCGTTCTGCTAGCCAAAATATATTTTGTACCTGCCCATCAAATCCTCTTGTGGCATCTACAACAAGTAAACACACATCTGCGTGCTCTATGGCACGTACACTTCGCATTACCGAGTAAAACTCTAGGTCTTCCTTAACCTTAGCCTTACGACGTATACCAGCTGTATCTACAAGGTTAAACTCAAAACCAAAACGATTGTATTTTGTATCTATCGCATCACGGGTTGTTCCTGCAATGTCTGTAACGATGTACCGTTCTTCGCCTATTAGCGCATTAATAAAAGACGACTTTCCCGCATTAGGTCTTCCTACTACAGCAAATCGAGGTAACTCATCGTCTGCTCTATCTTCCTTTTCAGGCAGTGCCTCAACAACAGCATCTAGTAAATCTCCTGTACCACTACCACTGGTAGAAGCAATCATAAAATAATCTCCTAATCCTAAATTGTAAAACTCTACAGCATTCTCTGCACGCTTCCCATTATCCACCTTATTAACTGCCAGAAATAAAGGCTTTTTAGATTTGCGCAACAAGTTAGCTACGTCTTCATCCATACCCGTGATTCCATGTTCTACATCTACCATAAAGATGATAACATCTGCCTCATCTATAGCGAGTTCAACCTGTTTGTCAATTTCGGCCTCAAAGACATCATCACTGCCTACCACATAGCCGCCTGTATCAATAACAGTAAACTCTCTTCCGTTCCAATCCGTCTTACCATAATGACGATCTCGTGTCACTCCACTTACGGCATCTACAATAGCCTCACGACGTTGAATTAAACGATTAAAAAAGGTAGATTTTCCTACATTAGGTCTTCCTACTATGGCTACAATGGCACTCATATTATTACTTTGAAGGGCAAAGATACATTTTAATGTTGCAGAGACATACGAGAATGAACCAAATTGACTCTCAATTGTAAGTTCTTCGATAAGCGAGCTACTAAGTCTCTATGATTTTTACTGTTTTCTTTATTGGTTTTATAGCAACTATTGCAGGAGCAATTCCTCCTGGAGCCTCTAATCTGGCGGTTATAAAAACAACAGTACAAGAGAACATTCACGAGTCGCTTAAAATAGGGTATGGTGCTGGAATAGGCGAAGTTTTTCTAGCCTTAAGTGCATTATCCTTTGGGATGATTGTTCAGGATTTTATCGCAATGAATAGATGGATACAGATACTTGTCCTTTTGGTTTTGGGAGTCGCGGGTATTTATCTCATTAAAAATAAAAAAAGCTCTCAAAAAACGTCACGATCTTTGGGATCTAAATATATTACAGGTTTTTTGTTAAGCGTACTTAATCCTCCCGTACTCGTCTATTGGGTGCTGGTTTTTTCTTTTTTACAATCGTCTTTAACATTTGAGTTAGACTTTACTTCCTTATCCTTATTAGTTCTGGGTGTCTTTATGGGTAAAGTAATAACCCTTTATGGATACATTAAACTAGGCACTCATCTTCTTAAGAAAAAGAGTGGTCTCGCCTCTCGTATTAATCCTCTAATAGGTACTGTCTTAGTAGGGCTTTCCTTATTACAAGGATTAAAATTGTTATTTTTTTAAGGTTTTCATAAGCTCGAAACAAAGTGGGTCTATATGTTTTTGTAGCTTGCTAAAAGCAGATACATTAGTAAGCACAATCACTGCCTTCTTAGTTTCTACATCCATCGCCATAGATGAAGTGTATCCTCCAGTTCCTCCATTATGCCAGTACCAAGTATTCCCAGATTTTGTATTAATTATATGCCATTCCAAGGCGATATCCATAGTATTGTTGACTTTAAAAGTAGGCTTTCGCGAAAGCTTTAAAACGGCATTATCATCGTACAAATGAGCATTTATAAATTCAGCTAGGTCACCTGTTGTAGCATAAATACCGCCAGCCCCTTTTAGGGAAGCAAGGTCCCAATTAGAAGTAATCTTCCCTTTTTCATCCAATCCCAAGACGAGATTGCCCTGTATCGTTTGTATATCTGAAGTAGAAAATGTCATTCCATATTTTGAAAAAATACGCTCTTGGAGAAGTTCCTCATACGAGCTATCACTTTTTTTACTCAATAGATGACCTAGCAAACCCGCTCCCAGATTAGAATACGCATATCTTTCTCCTGGTTGATTATCCAGTTCCACTTCATTACCTAAATAGCTTTCTAAAAGCTGCTCATTATAATCTTTATACGGATTATCGGTTCTGAAAGAATCTATACTAAATAGGTCTTTAGGAAGCCTAGGCAGGCCAGATGTGTGATTGGACAACTGCTTATAGCTAATCTGTAAATTATCCTTAAGTGGTATGGCAATTGGGTCATCTAAGGCAACTTCCTTCTTAATCACCGCATCTGCAAGAAGTGTAGACGTAAATACTTTAGAGATAGAACCTATTTCAAAAATATAGTCTTGACTTCCTATCACGCTCAAGGTATCATTCTCTCGTTTTACATCAATATGTTGTGTAGAAGCTCCATCTATTAAAGCAAAAGAAAGATGGGTTCCGTTGGGGAATTGCTTGGCTTTTTCAAAAATAATGTCTGCTTGTGCTTTAACTAATGGCTCTTGAGCTTCTAAATTATTGACAGCCTCTTTATTCTGAGCTGTACACGAAGCTATAAGCATAGATAGAAAGGATAGCATAGCCATTTTTTTCATAGTGATAATATTTACCTATACGGCTACACTTGTCCCTATTTGTTACAAAATTTCCAATCTTATAACATAACCTTCCCAACTTCTCACATTAAAAACGGTATCATCTTCAAAGATTAAGTACTGCCCTTTTACACCTTTAAGCACGCCCTCGTAAGCTGGTGTTTTATCTAGATTAAGGGTCTTTAATTTTTCTGGATATTGCATTACCGGAAAAGCAATATGAGTTTCTTCTGTATCCTCAATAAAATACGGCAGTGCTTCTTCTGGGATATATTGTTTGAGCTCGTCTCTTTTTTCTTTAAGATTTACATCTTGAATCTCATTTTTGAGCATCGCTCGCCAGTTTGTCTTGTCTGCCACATACTCCTTAAGAGCAACTTCTGTAATTCCTGCGAGGTATCGATTAGGCACTTCTACAATTTCTAAGGCCTCGTGCGCTCCTTGGTCTATCCATCGTGTAGGTACTTGTTGCTTTCTAGTAACGCCTACTTTTACGTTACTGGAATTCGCCAAGTAGACAATATGAGGTTTGAGTTGCACGCTTTTTTCATACTCCAAGTCGCGCTCTTCTATATCTAAGTGTGCTTTAGAAAGCTCCGGTTTCATAATCCAATCTGCTGCTTGTGGCACTTTGTAAAAATCGTCATAACAATAGCCTTGCCTAAAGATTTTCTTGTTTTCGCCACAGGCTAAACACTCATATTTTACAAACTCCATATGTATTTTTTTATCGAGCAACTGGTTTACTTGAATAAAGCCCTCATCCATAGTGAGATAATAATTCACAGGCTCTGTATGTTCGGTCTGCATTTTTCTTAAAACACCTTGATACTGCATAGTAGAATGGCTAGAATTTTTTGAGTGAGGAGAAATTGGTTAATTTAGCTTTCGCGAAAGCGTAAATATACCAACTTTATGCCTATCCCTTTAATTCATTCTATCGCGTCTTGGTTCTTAAAAAAGAGGGTGCATCAGATGGAACTTTTCTTGAAGTATCCAGATGAAGTACAGAATGAATTATTGCTTAAGTTAATTGAAAAAGCAAAGCGCACAGAAATTGGCAAAAAATATGATTTTGAAAATATAAAAAACTACGCTCAATTTGCCCAAAAGGTGCCAGTAACAACCTATGAAGAAAACCAATCCTACATAGAACGAAGCAGAAAGGGTGAGAATAATATCTTATGGCCTACACCCATTAAGTGGTTTGCACAGAGTAGCGGCACTACTAATGCCAGAAGTAAGTATATACCCGTAAGTCCAGAATCTCTGGAGTATTGTCATTACGCAGCAAGTAAAGATTTGCTGTGTATGTATCTCAATAATAATCCAGAATCTAATCTATTTTCAGGTAAGGGCTTACGCCTAGGCGGTAGTAAAGAATTATATGAGTCTAAGGGTACCGTTTACGGAGATTTATCTGCTATATTAATAGATAATATGCCTTTTTGGGCAGAGTTTAGCAGTACTCCTAATCACGATGTGTCTCTCTTAAGCGATTGGGAAATAAAAATGCAGGCTATTGTAGATGAGACCATACCAGAAAATGTAACTAGTCTTGCAGGTGTTCCCTCTTGGATGCTCGTCTTACTGCATAATGTTTTAGAAACCACTAAAGAAAAATCTATACTAGATGTATGGCCTAATCTAGAAGTGTACTTTCATGGCGGTGTAAGTTTTGATCCCTATGCAGCGCAGTATAACAATATACTTCCTTCTAAACAGGTAAAATATTACGAAATCTACAATGCCTCTGAAGGATTTTTTGCCATACAAGACCAGAACGATAGTAAAGACCTTCTCTTGATGTTAGATTATGGTATTTTTTATGAATTTATTCCTATGGATACCTATGGTACAGCACAAGAAAAAATCATTCCTCTTACAGAAGTTGAAACTGGAAAGAATTATGCCGTTGTTATTACCACAAATGCTGGTTTATGGCGTTATAAAATAGGAGATACTGTACGATTTGTATCCACCTCGCCGTATAGAATTAAGGTGAGTGGAAGAACTAAACATCATATTAATGTTTTTGGCGAAGAACTAATCATCGAAAATGCAGAGGAAGCCTTAAAAAAAGCCTCGCAAGAAGTTTCTTGCGAAATTAAAGATTATACTGCTGCTCCTATTTTTATGAACGGCAAAGAAAAAGGTGCCCACGAGTGGGTTATAGAGTTTAAGAAGCAGCCCAATGACTTTAATGCTTTTGCAAAAGTACTCGATGCAAAATTACAGGATGTAAATAGTGATTATGCAGCAAAGCGCTTTAATGATATTACGCTCAAGGCTCCTACCGTACATACCGCCAGAGAAAATTTATTTTATGACTGGCTCAAGAAACAGAATAAGCTAGGAGGACAGCATAAAATCCCAAGATTATCCAATTCTCGTGATTTTATAGAAGAGCTAAATCGCCTTAATGGTGGGTTTTACGAACATTAATTCGTGACTTTTAGGTGTTTATCCAGTCCTATTTTTCTGTAAGTATAATCCTAATACAGGAATAAAAAGTAAAAAAAAAAGACTCCGTTTAACTTCACAAAAAAGCAACTTATCTAAAAGATAAAAAAAGGCTTTTCACTTAAAAATAGTACTATTATTTTTGAGCCTAACAATGTAATACGGATTAAAGTTTTTATCACAAAACAGTTATCAATTGGGGGATTGATAGCTGTTTTTTTTATGTAAGATCATTGTTGGAAAATACACTAAAACAGACTACAGAGGCGAAGACAATATCTTAAACTTAAGAGACTGCTTTGAGTTTATTAAGGGTGGACTTGTTTAATTTACCTTCTGCATAGCTTTTAGTAACTTGAAGTTCTTTCTCAGAAGAGCTAGGCATATCAAACATAGCGTCTGTGAGTACCGCTTCACAAAGAGAGCGCAATCCTCTAGCTCCTAATTTGTACTCTATTGCCTTTTCTACTAGAAACTCTAGAGCGCCTTCTGTAATGGAAAACTTAATGTCATCCATAGCAAATAGTTTCTCATATTGCTTTATGATGGCATTTCTAGGTTCGGTAAGTATGGCGCGTAGCGTACCAGAATCTAAAGGATTCATATGAGTAAGAACTGGCAGTCTACCAATAATTTCTGGTATAAGCCCAAAATCTTTAAGATCCTTAGGTATGATGTATTTGAGCATATTATCATTATCGATAAAATCCTCATTTTTACTAGCACTAAAGCCCATCGCTTGCATATTCATGCGCTTAGCGATATGACGTTCTATACCATCAAAAGCACCACCAGCAATAAATAATATGTGCTCCGTATTAACTTCAATAAACTTTTGATCAGGATGCTTGCGACCTCCTTTAGGTGGAACATTTACTACCGTTCCTTCTAGTAATTTTAAAAGTGCCTGTTGTACTCCTTCTCCAGATACATCTCTGGTGATTGAAGGGTTATCACTCTTACGTGCAATTTTATCAATCTCGTCTATAAAAACGATACCTCTTTGCGCTTTTTCTAGATTATAATCTGCGGATTGCAGTAATCTGGTAAGAATACTCTCTACATCTTCTCCTACATAACCTGCTTCTGTCAATACGGTTGCATCTACAATGGCCAAAGGGACATTAAGCATTTTTGCAACGGTTTTTGCAATCAAGGTTTTTCCCGTACCGGTCTGACCTACCATAACGATATTGCTCTTTTGAATTTCAATATCATCTTCTGTTTTAGGTTGTAAAAGCCTTTTGTAATGGTTATATACGGC
>CAZXMY010000025.1:0-13886 GCA_964641325.1 uncultured Flavobacteriaceae bacterium
ATGGTTCAGGTAAAACAAATGTATTTCGAGCAATTAGATTATTACTTGAAGACACCTCTTTACATTATTCGTATAAACTTACAAAGAATGATTTCAACCGAGTATTAGAAGGTGACGCTTGGAAAGGACACTGGATAATAATTAGCCTAGAGTTTAATGAAATAACTGACGAAGAAGCTATACAATCTTTGTTTATTCACGGAGCAGGTGTTGCAAAAGTAGATTTTGTGAAAAAAGCCTCCTATAATCTGTTTTTTAGACCAAAAGCTGATATAAGACAAAGACTTTCTGAACTAGCGAAAGGAGATAAAGATGGGCTAAATAAAATTTTAAATGAGATAACTATACAAGATAATTATGAAACTTTTTTTACCGGAAAAAGCACTGCCGATTTTAATGACCCTGAAATCTATAAAGAACTAGTAGGCGATTTTGAAAATGTCGATTTTCCTTCAAAAATAGATACTTCTAAATTCGGAACAAAAATTCCGCATCAACTTTCTATTTCAAAAGAAGTTTCATTTACCTTCATACAAGCATTAAGAGATGTAGTAAGCGACTTTCATAATAATAGAACAAATCCTTTACTAAACCTTTTAAAAAATAAAAGTGGAGAAATAAAAGATTCTGATTATCAACCAATAAGTGATTTAGTTAGTGAATTAAATGAAGGGATTGAGGGTTTAGAAGATGTACAAAATATTAGAAAAGACATAAAAAGCACTATTCAAGATGCTGTAGGTTTAACTTATTCCCCTTCTTCCCTATCAATCAAATCTAGTTTACCTAGCGAAGCAGATAAACTTTTACAATCCTTAAAATTATTTATAGGTGAACCTGACGAAGAACACGAAGGAGGAATACACGAACTTAGTTTGGGTGGTGCAAATCTAATATTTTTAACTCTTAAATTATTAGAGTTTAAGTATAGAAAATCTAAAGACACCTTTGCAAACTTCTTAATAATTGAAGAACCTGAAGCTCATATACACAATCATATTCAAAAAACATTATTTGATAAATTAGATTATACAGACACCCAAATTATTTACTCTACTCATTCAACACAAATATCTGAAGTAAGTAATGTGAAAAATATAAACATACTTGCTAAAAAATTAAATTATGCCGAAGTATTTCAACCTTCAGAAGGTCTAACATCAAAAAGCATAAATCAAATCCAAAGATATTTAGATGCCATAAGAACTAATTTATTATTTGCTAAAGGAGTGATATTAGTTGAAGGTGATGCCGAAGAAATTTTAATTCCACAAATAGTAAAAAAGGCATTTGGAGTAGGTCTTGATGAATTAGGAATAAGTTTAATAAACATTAGAAGCACAGGGTTTAAAAATGTAGCTCAACTATTTCACGATAACAGAATCCGAAGAAAATGTAGTATCCTAACAGATTTAGATGATGCAATTTGCGATACAACTATAATCGAAGGAGAAGGTGAAACTATAAAGAAATATAAAACAAAAGTTGAAAATTCTAAAATTAAAGGACTAGAAAGAAAAGCTATATTAGATGCATTTGAAAATGATAATGATTGGATAAAATCATTCTATGCAGAATATACTTTTGAAGTTGATTTTGTAATGGCAGGAAATGCTTGGGAAGTTGAGCAAATTATTGATGACGTATATGTTGACAAACCAACTATAAAGCTAACAAAAGAAGAGTTAGAAAATAAAGATGTTGCTGTTTTTGGAAAAAGAGTTTTAACTATGGCTAATCAAGAAGGAAAAGGTTGGTTTGCTATTATGTTAGGTAAACATATTTCATATAAAACTATAGTCCCAGATTATATTGTTGAGGCGATTGCATTTGCTAAAGAGTCATACTCTAAAAACATTATTGCTGATATCATTGAATATAGAGTGAACAAAAATGCAAAAGATGACGACAAAATTGATTTTACATTACTAAAAGAAATAATAGCGAATTATAGAGTTAATAAAGCTACAATTGATGATGTCATTGTCGAAATAAAAAATAGAATCTCAGAAGACCAAATATTAACATTTATAGAAAAAATGAAATAAGATGTTTATTTGGGATAAAGGTGATTTAAATAAAGAACAAGAAGAAGCAATTTTAAATTCAGAAAGCATTTTGTTAATTGCTTGTCCCGGAAGTGGAAAAACAAGGACTCTGACTTATAAAATAGCATATGAATTAAGCCGATTAGAATCGAGCAAAAAATTTGTTATAGCAATAACATATACCAATAATGCTGCTGATGAAATAAAGCATAGAATTGAATTATTAGGAGTTAACACTGAGCAATTATGGATTGGCACAATTCACTCTTTTTGTCTAGAATGGATTTTAAAGCCCTATCATTTATACTCTGATAGACTAAAAAACGGATTTCGAGTAATCAATTCTTATGAATCTGAGGAAATACTAACTGAATTATGTAAGCCTTATAAAAGCCAAAAAATCACTTATTGGGATTGTGGACTACTTGCAAAAACAGATGGTATTTATTTGACTTGCTTAGATTCAAGTAAACATAAATCTCTTCAAAGTATTACATCTACATATTTTGAAATTTTAGAACAAAACAACCAAATAGATTTTGAACAAATTCTATTTTACAGTTATAAATTACTAGAAAGCAATCCAATTATTTCAAAAATTTTATGCAAACTATTCCCTTTTATACTCATTGATGAATATCAAGACACTAAGGAAATACAGTATAACATTATCGCTTCAATTCTTAAAGCAAACAAAGGTGACTCAAAAACTTTAATTGTAGGCGACCCTAATCAATCTATTTATGATTCTCTTGGCGGTTACCCAATGCAAAAAGAAGAGCTAGAAAAATTAATCGGATTTGATTTGCTTCAAAATAGCCTTTCAAAAAATTATAGGTCATCTGAAAAAATCATTGAATATTTTGAATACTTCAAGACATTTGACAATGAAATTAGTTCTGAAAGTCCGAATAATGACTATCCCAGTATAATAACTTTTAACTCAACTATTTTAGTTGAAAATATAATAGATGAAATTTCAAAGTTGATTCTATTCAACATAAATGAAGAGAAAATTTCACCAAATGAAATTTGTATCGCAGCTCCACAATGGGTTCATTTAGCCAGTATTACTAGACAATTAATGATTAAAATGCCAGATTATAGTTTTGATGGTCCTGGTATGGCTCCATTCTCTAGAGACATAGAAAATTTTTGGTATAAACTATCTAGAATTGTCTTAACAGAACCCTCTCCGTATATGTATACAAGACGTTTAAGATGGAGCAGGGAGCTTTTAAATGATTTGGATTTGGCAGGTGTTGACGTTTCTGAATTAAGTAGTAAAAGGCTTCTAAAAATTTGTAATTCGATAAAAGTAAATGAAACTGACGGATTAACTCATTTGGAAATATTTTTTAATGAAGTAAGTAGTATGTTGTCCATTAATATAAACGATTACCCTTCTCTAATTGAACATTATGATTCATTCTTTAATAGCTCACGTAAGAGAATTGATAGACTTGAAAAAGAAGGAAACGAATTCATTGGAGATATTGAAAACTTTAGAAAGGTGTTTAAACAACGTGAAGGAATTACAGTATCAACTGTTCACGGAGTTAAAGGAGAAGAATATGATACTATGATTGGTTTTGCAATTTTAGATGATTACATACCGCATTTTAGTGATGCAAATGGAAGCGAAAATTCAAGAAAAATGCTTTATGTTTTAGCTTCAAGAGCAAGAAAAAATTTACATATAATTTCTGAAAAAGGCAGAGCAATTAATTATTATAAGCATGAAAGAAAAACTCCAACGCCGCATTTATTGAATTATGGGTATACGTATGATAATTTAGAATAAATAGAAAAGGTGGAAGTTCAATTAAGTTGCATATTAAAAATTGCTAAAATAGTTGCTAAGACTAAGGTTTAGGCATTTTTGGAAAGCCTCTAAATTTTTAAATTAGGTATATCACAATGAAAAAATTAATAGTCACATCATAATATTACACTATATATATTCGACCAAATTTATTTCTAGACTATAAAAACAAGTTTATATTGTTCTTATGCCCAAAACCTTCCATCATACACATCCGTATCCACCATTTAATCTTGAGGAAGCTACAAAAATTATTGTAGGCACCTTACCGCCACCACGATTTACAACAGGCGAGTTAAAAGAAGGCGACGTAAACTTTTCCTACGGCAGTATCGATGGGCAATTGTGGCCCATTCTCAATACTATTTTCAATCTCAATCTCGTATATGAAGATACGTATGAAGCGATACAACAGCGACAACAATTTTTAAAATCCCGTAAGATTGGGATTTGTGATATCGTAGCTTCTTCTCAGCGCGTAAAAGTAGACGCTTCAGATATTGGGATGCAAGAAGTCGTATTGCGTGATATTTTCGGCTATCTGTCCAAACATCCCCAAATAGATACCCTACTCTTTACAGGAGGCAATAGTAAGAATGGCCCCGAATATTTTTTTCGCCGTAAGGCAAAAGAGCATCGTGTACAATTAGAACGTGTTAACAATGCGGTGCCTAGGATTCATCGTTTTATTTGGGAAGGAAGAACCATAAAAACGGTCTCGCTTACGGCTCCTTCTGGCGCGGCAAATCGTGCTGTAGGAAGTATGGCCTTATACAAAGAACTCAAGGTCAAAGACCCCTCTTTTACAACCATAGATTTTAGGGTATTGCAATACGCTCCTCATTTTTAGGCGTAAATTTTCCCTCACAAATTGTATCTTCACTTCATCAATCAATCTCGTATGAAATACCTATATCTTCTTATAATTTCTCTCTTTGTAATTTCTTGTGGAGAAACCGTAGACAATCCAGACAACAAAGATTTTACTACGCTTTTTGAAAAAAGTGAAGGTACCCAAACACCTACATACGAAGAGGTTATACAGTTTTATGAAGAACTGGACAAAGCCTATGTATCTATTAAAACCTACGAAGTAGGCACTACAGATGCGGGTAAACCACTCACGCTGGTTACCTTTAATCCTAACCGTACTTTCGACAGTGAGTTTAATCAAAACAAAGACGTACGTCGTATCCTAATTAATAATGGAATTCATCCTGGCGAATCAGATGGTATAGACGCCACAATGATGCTTATGAGAGATCTGGCCCAAGGCAAAATCGAAGCTCCCGAAAATACGTGGATCGGTGCCATTGCCGTATACAATATAGGCGGCGCTCTCAATAGAAATAGCACCTCACGAACCAACCAAAACGGCCCCGAAGCTTATGGTTTTAGAGGCAATGCTCGCAATTACGACCTCAACAGAGATTTTATTAAAAATGATACCAAAAACAGTCAGGCATTTACAGAAATTTTCCACCTTGTAAAACCCGATGTTTTTATAGACAATCACGTGAGTAATGGCGCAGATTATCAATACACCCTAACCCATCTTTTTACGCAGCACGACAAATTGGGTGGCGTGTTAGGTGAGTTTTTACACAATGATTTCCAGCCTGCCCTAGAGCGAGATCTCAAAGAAAAAAACTGGGAAATCACTCCTTACGTAAATGTGTTCAATAGCACGCCAGAGGAAGGTTTTAGTCAGTTTTACGACCATCCTCGCTACTCTACAGGCTACACTTCTTTATGGAATACGATTGGGCTGATGGTCGAAACCCATATGCTCAAACCCTATAAACCGCGGGTAGAAGGCACCTACGAACTGATGAAAAGCGCCATAAAAGTTACCCAGAATCAAGGCGAAAAAATAAAACTCCTAAGAGAAAATGCGTTTAACGCTTTCGCGAAAGCAGACTCCTACCACATCGCTTTTGCCGTAGATAGTACAAAAACGACCACGCTGGATTTCTTAGGCTATGAAGGCAAGCGTATCCCGAGTGAAATCACAGGCAAACCTAGACTCAAATACGACGCATCAAAACCCTTTACAAAAGCAACGACCTATTATAACTACTTTAAACCTACTAAAACGGTTACACTACCTAAAGCCTATGTGATTCCAAGAGGGTATCGAAATATTGCGCTCAAACTGCGTGAGAACAAAATCAAATTTGACCAACTTAAAAGAGATAGCACTTTTACCGCACAGGTGTATCACATAGCAGACTACAACACCTATCGCAATGCCTACGAAGGGCATTATCCTCATTACGGAACCTCCGTGAGCGCAACCGAAGAAGAGGTAACCGTCTTAAAAGGTGGCTATATAGTACCCTTAGATCAAAACAAAAGAGGTCTTAGATATCTACTAGAAACGCTTGAGCCAGAAGCTAATGACAGTTTCTTTAATTGGAACTTTTTTGACACCATCTTACAGCAAAAAGAAGGTTTCTCTGCCTATGTATGGGAAGACAAAGCTTTGCAGCTACTGCAAGAGAATCCTGATCTAAAAACAAGCTTTGAAACTAAGAAAAAGGCAGAGCCTAACTTTGCACAAAATCCCTATGCCCAATTAGCGTGGCTCCATAAACAATCAGAAAATTATGAGAAAGCCCACTTACGATATCCCATCTTTAGGATGCTTCGTTAGATATTCCTGTGGGAAGAGTAATTTTATGTTTTCGTAGCTTTTATTGAGGGCTTTTTGGGATTTCTGGAAATCTTTCCATTTTGCTTTTTTGATTCCTTCATTCACTTGCGGAACCAACTTGCCCGTATATGAGGTGTGCATCTCATACCAGTAGGTTTCTTTAAGTTTAAACTTCCCATTGCGTTTAAAGATGTGATAGGTAGTTGTTATAAAATTAGTGATTTCTACATCGCGTACACCTGTCTCTTCCTGTACCTCTCGTATAGCACAACTTTGAATATCCTCACCATGTTCTAACTTGCCTTTAGGAAGATCCCATTTATTATTTCTCCTAATAAATAAAATCTCTTTTTTACTATTATAAACAAGACCACCTCCTGCAATAACGACAGATAACTTCTTTTTTAAATGCTTAAGGAGTTTTTTTTCTTTCTTGTGATACAAATTCACATAAGAAAGATTCCCTTCTGTAATTTCACCAATGATTTCTTTAATATTCGCCTCCTTAATCGGGATGGATTTATAAGTAACTCCTATTTCCTCTTCGGTGGATAGAATAATGGGAATATCATTCACAAAAACTTTATACATTTGCAGTATGATTTTAGACAAAGAAACGGCAAAAAAAACTGCCGAATTATTACTGCAAATTAATGCAATTAAATTACAACCGCAAGAACCATTTACATGGGCTTCGGGTTGGAAATCTCCAATCTATTGTGATAACCGTATAACCCTCTCCTATCCACCTATACGCAACTATATTCATCAAGAAATGGCGAAGCAGGTAGAAGAACTATATGGCAAACCCGATGCAATTGCAGGCGTGGCAACAGGTGCGATAGGCATAGGTATGCTCGTTGCAGATTATCTTAATCTTCCTTTTGTCTATATCAGACCTGAGGCAAAAAAACATGGCCGTCAGAATAAAATAGAAGGACACCTAGAAACAGGAAGTAGCGTGGTCGTAATAGAAGACCTTATTAGTACTGGGATGAGTAGTCTTAAGGCGGTTGCAGCCTTAAAAGAAGTGGGTGCAAATGTAAAAGGAATGCTCGCGATTTTTACCTACGGGTTTGAAAAAAGTGTTACGGCTTTCGCCAAAGCAGAAACTCAACTCAACACCTTAAGTGACTATAGCAATTTGCTAGAACAAGCAGCAGATACAAAGTATATCACTCAAGAAGAAATTAAAACGTTAGAAAACTGGCGTCAAGACCCAGCAAATTGGGGATAAACACATATCAAAAATAGTATTATGAATCTAGAGAGCCCTTCTCAAATAGTAGATAAATCTGCCGAAACGGTGTACAATTTCTTAATGAATATTGAGAATTTTGAAACCTTAATGCCAGAAAATACAAAGTTTGAAAAAATAAATGATACGCGTTTTCTTTTTGCTTTAAAAGGAATGCCAGAAATTGTTCTCGACCTTAAAGAAGGAGTACCACACTCTAAAGTTATTCTTGGGGCAGCTAGCGATAAACTTCCTTTTACCCTTACCGGAAATATTACAGAAATCGGGGCAAAAAAAAGTGAAGTCGCCTTAGTTTTTGAAGGAGAATTTAATCCCATGATGTCTATGATGATTAAAGGTCCCATAACAAAATTTATTGCCACACTTGTGACCAATATGGACAAGGCGAATTAATTAAAAGCTTACAATTGTTTACTACTTATTGTTTTTAGTTAATAAACTGCCAGATTCTTCATAGAAAACAGAAGACAAAAAAACTACTTTTGGGTTATTAATAAATAACACCAAATGGCAGATATTAAAAAACTTGAAGATCTTGTTACTCAGGTAAGAAGAGATATTTTAAGACAAGTACACAAGGTTAATTCTGGACATCCTGGAGGATCGCTAGGCTGTGCAGAATTTTTTGTCGTCCTCTATCAAGAACTTATGGATCGCAAAGATGGTTTTGATATGGATGGACTGGGAGAAGATATTTTCTTCTTATCAAACGGGCATATCTCTCCTGTTTTTTATAGTGTTCTAGCACGTTCAGGTTACTTCCCCGTAGAGGAACTCAATACCTTTAGATTATTAAATTCGAGACTGCAAGGGCATCCAACAACTCATGAAGGATTACCTGGAGTACGTATTGCATCGGGTTCTTTAGGGCAAGGAATAAGTGTTGCCTTGGGAGCTGCGCACGCAAAAAAATTAAATGGCTGTGGTCATACAGTTTATGCCTTAATGGGTGATGGAGAATTACAGGAAGGACAAAACTGGGAAGCCATAATGTATGGCGCAGCAAACAACGTAGATAATCTTATTGTAACTGTAGATCTTAACGGTCAACAAATAGATGGTAGTACAGATGATGTACTTGCTATGGGTAATGTAAGAGGTAAATTTGAAGCCTTTGGATGGACCGTTCTAGATATAAAAGAAGGTAATGATGTTGCCGCTATTATTGATGGCATGACGCAAGCAAAGGCACTTACTAATCAAGGAAAACCAGTTTGTGTGCTCCTTCATACGGTTATGGGTAATGGTGTAGATTTTATGATGCACACACATGCCTGGCATGGAAAAGCACCCAATGATGAGCAACTCGCCATAGGGCTTGAGCAAAATGCCGAAACTCTACAGGATTACTAGATTATGAGAACCTTTTTAATTTTTGCATCAGTAATCGCATTTACTATTTCCGGATGGTCTCAAAACCAAGAGTTTAACTTGGATTATACGGTAGATTATTTAATAAATAATAGGCAAACACAATCTAAAGATACTATTTCGATAGGGTATTCCAAAAGTGGGAAATACCTATGGACCAATTACGATGGGCTAGCGCAAGAAATGGGGGCAGGACTTTTTGGAAAAGGCGCTCCTTTACCTCAAGGAGCATCTAATATGATTTATAATAGCTCTAATGGACAAATATATTTGATTGTAAAATTAGGCTCGGTCAATCTATATATGAATATGGAAATAGCGGCACTTTTGTCAGGAGCTAATGAAACCAATTCTTTTAATGAAAATGTAGGTATAGAGTATATGGAAAGTAAAAAGAACTTTACAGTAAACGGTAAGTCATATCCAGTATTTAATGTTTATGCAGACATAGAACCTCAAAATAGTTTTGAAATGGCTATTGACCCTACTCACCCAGTGGACAACAATTATTTGTTTAATAATTTTCTCGGCCTTATGCTCAAGGCCACGTCAAGTAATGGTACCATAGAAACCAATCTACCTAATGGCGCAATTCTAAGTATAATAGACCCTCAAGGCAATGCGGTTATTGAAGCCATTTCAATTGATACCAAACCTAAAAAAATAAATTTAACAACCAGCTTTAATATTTCAGAATGAAAACATACGAAAACACAGGAAATAAGGATACCAGATCTGGATTTGGCGCAGGTTTAACAGAGTTAGGAAAAACCAATGACAAGGTTGTAGCTCTATGTGCAGATCTAACAGGTTCTCTTAAAATGGGAGATTTTAAAGCTAATCATCCGGAGCGTTTCTTTCAAGTAGGTATTGCAGAAGCGAATATGATGGGGCTCGCTGCAGGAATGACCATAGGTGGTAAAATCCCGTTTACCGGCACTTTTGCTAATTTTTCTACAGGTCGTGTTTATGACCAAATAAGACAGAGTATTGCCTATTCTGATAAAAATGTGAAAATTTGTGCATCTCATGCAGGTATTACACTTGGAGAAGATGGTGCTACGCATCAAATCCTAGAGGATATAGGACTTATGAAGATGTTACCAGGGATGACAGTAATTAACACTTGTGATTACAATCAAACTAAAGCAGCAACACTTGCCATAGCTGAGCATCACGGACCCGTTTATTTGCGTTTTGGCCGTCCTAAAGTAGCCAATTTTACTCCGGAGAATCAAAATTTCGAAATTGGAAAAGCTGTCAAGTTACAGGATGGAAATGATGTAACTATTGTGGCCACAGGTCATCTTGTATGGGAAGCCTTAGAAGCAGCTAAAGAGCTTCACGAGAATGGCATTAGCGCAGACGTTATCAATATACATACTATAAAGCCTCTGGATGCAGAAGCTATCGTAGCTTCGGTAAAGAAAACGGGATGTGTGGTAACTGCAGAAGAACATAATTTCCTAGGAGGGCTGGGAGAAAGTGTAGCTAGAGAACTAGCGCTAACCCATCCTACACCACAGGAATTTGTAGCTACAAATGATACTTTTGGAGAAAGTGGCACTCCAGCGCAACTCATGGAAAAGTATGGATTAAATGCAGCGTCCATAGTAAAGGCTTCAAAAAAGGCAATCGCAAGAAAATAAGTATCAAATAGTTACGTTTTGTTATAATTACAAGGAAGACTGTAACAATCTTCCTTTATTTTTGTCAATACTTAAAAACCAATTAACCATGAAAAAAATAATGATCCTGATACTTTTTGTAACTACCGTAACAACCGTATTCAGTCAGAGCGCCAGATTTGGTATTAAAGGAGGTTTAAATTTTAGTAGCACTGGTGATATAACCACGATCTCCAATGAAAGCTTTGGTGCCGAAAACAGAGTAGGTTTTCATATTGGATTACTAGGCCAATTCAAGTTTTCAGGCCTGTTTTTACAACCCGAAGTAGTGTTTACGCGGCTTGCCTCAGAATTTGAACGAGGAGTCGGTATTGACGCTAACTATAATGCATCTCAAATTGATATTCCTATATTAGTAGGTTTTGATATAGTGGGACCGCTCAATGTAAAAGTTGGCCCAGCTTTTCAGTTGCAATTGAGCAATGATTTTGAAGAAGATTCAATATCGGTTTCTGATCCAGAAAATTCTTTTACACTGGGATATCAGTTAGGTGTTGGATTGCAACTAGGCAGACTTGGTATTGACTTAAGATATGAAAGCGCCTTTTCTGAAAATAATGCATTACTTACCGAAGATATTCTCGAAATCGCTGCTATAGACACCAGACCTTCTTTATGGCTATTAAGTGTCTCCTATTTTCTAGATGGTAATAAGGATAACTAGACAGCTAGTTTTTTTCTATTATGGACAACAAAAAAGCAGCCTTCTAGCTGCTTTTTCTATTTATATTTTTCGCGCTGATCGCACTTCTTAAGAATCTGCATCTAAATAATCTGGGGTTCCATCGCCATCTGTATCGGGTAAAGTGACCACTCCAGTATTAAAGTTTACATTTATCTCATCTATGGTAGGCCTACCGTCGCCATCATCATCCTCATCTAAATGGTCATTTATTCCATCCCCGTCTGTGTCTAGCAAAGACTGAAAGACTTGAATTTCTTCTTCTTCTCCTTCATTATTTATAATAGTTTCTGTAGTCATCACAATCTCCATTCTAGTCATAACACCATCATTATCGTCATCTGCATCTCTAAAATTATTTACGGCGTCTCCATCTGTATTATCTTCATCATCAAAAAAGAACTGATTGTTATTAATGTCTTCATCTATAGTTATAATGCCGTCTCCGTCATGATCTGTTACGATACGATCATAGACTTCAAACTCAAATACTAGAGAGGCATATATTCCTATATTATTGTTAGGTGGTGTTGCAAAATAACCTAATCCACTAGGAATAAAAATAGCACCAACTCCGTAATCATCTGTAAAGTCAATAGTACCATCATCATTAGATGTAAATCCAGAAGCACCTCTACTTCCAGAAATACCTCTTGCAAAACCATCTATAGTAGCTGTAAGATTAAACCATAAAGGATTCTCTGCATTATCAAAAACTCCACCGTATAAATTTTGCCCGTTATAGGTAACAAAGGTTGAGTCGGCATAGGTTGACACTTCTCCAACTCCTTCTCTTGCAGTAAGCACATAAAGATTATTAGAAGCACCGAAACGATCGTAGGTAACAGTAGCAAGCTCAGACCTATCCCAGATAGGCTGTTTATTGGCATTATCTCCTGCTATCGTATCAAAAACTATTCTGAAATCAAAATCCGCAGAGGGGTTTTCAAAATCTTCGTAGTTGTAAAAATGCGTTTGCAAATACTCTCTTATGAGACTATCATCGGCTAAAGATTGTTCTCCTCTATCGCGAAGTGCTACAGAAATAGGAGCGTTTTCGTCTTCTTCATTACAAGCTAAGAACAAAACCAAAATGGCTAAGAGCCCAAAGTACTTTCTATTTTTCATATTTTTTCTTTTTCAATATGCAAGATACAAATTTGATGTATTTTTGAAAAATTATTACACTTTATTAACGGTATTTTAGGCAAATTCATATGAGAGTGGACAAATATTTATGGTGTACACGCTACTTTAAGACGAGATCCATTGCCACAAAAGCGGTTAAGAAAGGGCAAATAAAAATAAATGATATACCTGTAAAACCAAGCAGAGATGTGTATCCAATGGATATTATACAAGTCCGAAAAAATCAGGTTAATTATGTCCTACAAGTTCTTGACTTACCTCAAAGCAGGCTCGGAGCAAAATTAGTGGATATTTATCGAAAAGATATTACCCCAAAAGAAAATATAGAAAAATTGGATTTACTAAAATATTCTAAGGATTATTATAGAAAAAAAGGCACGGGACGGCCTACAAAAAAAGACCGAAGAGATATAGACGAAGTGTATGAAAATGACGACTTCTTTACCTCAGATAACGAAGAATAAATAGGTGTATTTTTGCCATAATACAGAACGCATATGAAAGTTAATCTTGACAAAATTTTAGACCATAAAGCCATAGCTCATAAAACGAGACGAATTGCATATCAAATTTATGAAAGCAATGCAGATGAGAAAGAGGTGGTTCTAGCCGGTATTGCAGACAATGGATTTAAGTTTGCGCAGCGTCTAGAAATTGTTTTAAAGGAAATTGCGCCTTTTGCTATCACACTCTGTGAAGTTAAAATGAACAAAGTAAACCCTCTTAACACCATAACCACAAGCTTACAACCTGCAGATTACAGGAATAAATCCATAGTTCTAATAGATGATGTACTTAATTCTGGTACTACCTTAATTTACGGTGTACAGCACTTCTTGCAAGTGCCTCTTAAACGCTTTAAAACAGCAGTTTTAGTAAATCGCAATCATAAAAAGTATCCCGTTAAGGCAGATTTTAAAGGTATTTCCCTAAGTACTTCTTTGAATGAATCTGTAAAGGTTAGATTTAGAAAAGGTAGTGATATGGCAATTCTAGAATAAAAGTGTAACAATTTCTTCTATAATCTGAGTGGTATTTTTACCATCTGTCTTAATCGTCTGTGTTGCCTGATTATAGTAAAAGCCTCTTTCAAAAAGATGCTTTCGAATAAATTCTTCAAGATTTTCTTTAGAATCTTGAGCGCTTATCAATGGTCTGTGAGCTCTTTCCTTCCAAAGTCGAGTAGTCAATTCCTGCACACTAGCATTA
>CAZXMY010000026.1:0-13683 GCA_964641325.1 uncultured Flavobacteriaceae bacterium
CAGATAGATCGTGGGTATGAGCGTATAGATGAACGTCTAAGAGCCATAGGAGCTAGGATTATTCGTACGGCTTAATTTTTCTAGATTTATCTGATAATACCTTTTTTTTAGAATTTGTATTTCGCAAAACTATATGATTGAGACATACGGAATCCAATTACTCCTCTTGTAGTTTTTTTACTGAAAGATTGTATCTTTATTAAAAAAATATACTATAAAGAAAATTATAAAACTTCTATTATGAGGCAATTACTTATTTTTCTACTAGGTTTGCTTTGTTTTTCTTTTTCAAAAGCGCAAACTTTTTTTGAAAATCAATCTGCAGAGTTGGGTGCAAATATTGTATTCGAAGGAAATATATTAGGTGCGGGAATATCCTTTTATGATTATAATGGAGATGGTCTAGATGATATTACATTAGCCTCTTCAACAAATAACAATCATGTTTTTTTAAAAAATGAAGGAGGTTTTTTTTCAGAAGATAATCTTCCCATTTCTAGTGGTGGTGAACAAGCAAAACAGGTAAACTGGGTTGATTTTGATAACGATGGAGATGCAGATTTTTTTGCATCTAGTGATCAAAGTAAATGCCGTTTGTTTCGCAACGATGGGGAAGGTGTGTATACAGACATATCAGAGAGCAGTGGGATTCCTCAAGAAATTCAGGACTTTTTTGGTGCTTCTTGGGGTGATTATAACAATGATGGTTTTTTAGACGTATTTTTAAGTGTAAGAGATCCCCTTCAAGAGGATTACAATTTATTGTATAGAAATAATGGAGACGAAACATTTACAGATGTTACTATAGAAGCAGGCCTTGATCTCACGGGTTTCTTATCTTTTTGTAGTGCTTTTTTTGACTACAATAATGATGGTTTTCAGGATATTTATATCGCAAATGATAAAAATTTTACTCCCAATTTACTGTATCATAATAATGGTGATGGCACTTTTGATAGCGTAGGGGAAGTTACAGGAACTAATCTCTTTATGGGTGCCATGTCTACCACAATAGATGATTATAATCATGATGGCTGGTTGGATATATATGTTACTAATTTTTTTCCTCCTGGAGATGAAAATGCAGTTACGGGTAATGCTTTTTTACATAATAATGGTGACGGTACTTTTACAAATATTGCAGTAGATAATGGTACTCGATTTGATAGCATAGGATGGGGTGCCGTGTTTTTAGATGCTGATAATGACACTGATCATGACTTATATGTAAGTGGTAATATTAGTGAACAAAGTGCTTTTCTAGAGGCGGCTTTTTATGATAATCAAGGAGATGGGAATTTTATTATTCCCAGTACAGCAGGATTTGAGGGTGATGATGGTAGTAGTTATTCTAATGCCATAGGTGATGTGGATAATGATGGTTATCCAGAAATAATTGTAATGAATAGTGGATTTGAAGAAATTCACCTCTGGAAAAATGAGACACCGCAAACAAATAACTGGTTAAAAGTAAAGTTAGAAGGTACAGAAAGTAATCGTATGGGTATAGGCTCTTGGATCAGGATACTGGCAGGAGGACAAGAACAGTACCATTATACACTCAATGGAGAAGGATTTTTGAGTCAAAATAGCGCTTATGAATTTTTTGGATTAGGGGATGCCTCAACTGTAGATTTGATTGAAGTTACTTGGTTAAGTGGTCAAGTAGATGTTTTTGAAAATATTCAAGCCAATGCCGCTATAACCATTGTCGAAGGGGAAACCCTCAATGTAGATGAATTTAGCAATAACAATACCTTCTCCTTGTATCCTAACCCTATTGCACCTAATAGTGAAGTTTGGTTTGAGAGTAAAAACAGTATTAAAGGAACGCTAGCTCTTTACAATGCCCTAGGACAACGAGTTTTAGAATCAACCATAAATGGGACCTCTAAAAATCTCAATACACAAGATTTATCTTCTGGCTTTTATATTCTCAAATTAGAGATGCAAGAAAGTATACAATCCTTCAAATTATTGATTAGATAGCCTATTTAAAAAAAAGGGAAGTCCAACTAAGCTCTAGTGGTATTTCCAAAGCTTATTTAACATCATTTACTTCTATCCAATAGCTATCGGGGTCTTGGATGTAAAGTTGGCGAACGCCGTCAGGACGTTCCGATACTTTAGACGCATTGCCAGGCCAATCTGAATAGGGGATGTTTTTTGAGGTTAAGCTTTCGCGAAAGCGTTCTAAATTTCCTGTCCTTAAAGCTAAATGAACACCTTTAGGAAGTTTTTTATCCAGAGAATCCACCTGTATAATATGTAATTCTTGAGTGGTACCTAATCTAAACCAACGTATATGATCTAATTGGGTTCCATCTTCTATTTCTTGAACATCAAAAATATCTTGATAGAAGGCTACGCTTTTTTCTAAATCAATTACATTTATCGCATAGTGGTCAATAGAAAAACTTGGAATGTCCGATTGTGGTTTTTCTTTTATTTTGATATCGCAAGATTGCAAAACAAAAGCGACACTAGATAAGAGTATCGCTATTAATAAAATGTATTTCCTCATTACTTCCCTTGATTGATTGGTGGTGGTCCCGGAGGAACAATAGCCTCATATACGGCATCTCCTTTACGCTCTTTATACTCTGCTTTTACCTCTTTTACTAAGTCTGGATTTTCAAACAGGTCGAGCATCGTCATCCCCATCGCTTTACTCGCATAGGTCATTCCTTTATGGCCTATGGACATTCCGCCGCAAGCAACTACTGCCCAAGAGTGCCAAGGTGTATCTTTAGGAGCTGTGGTTACTCCTAAGTTTATATTTGCTACATTCCAGCTTACGTCACCTACATCTGTACTACCACCACCAGGATGTTCTTTGGTAGCCTCCAAAGGTTTTATAGCACTGTCCATTCCTACTTGTGGTTTACCCGTTACTTCCTGTATTTTCTTACCAAAAGCAATTTCCTCTGGCGTATAATTTATAGGCCCTAAAAGCTCAAGGTTTTTTTGCATCGCTGCGCCTCCAGTTCTATTTACAAGAACCTCATAAATTCCTGAGATTAGAGATACTTTATAATCTACATTGGCCATAATAGCGGCACCTTCTGCCATTTTTTGAACGCGTTCATAGACGGGCATCATTCCTTCTCTTTTGGTATCGCGTACACGCATCCATAGTCGAGAATAGTCTGGCACGACATTTACCACTTGACCGCCATCTTGAATATGGTAATGCATACGCACGGTAGGCTTAACGTGCTCTCTGTAATAATTAATTCCTGTAGTGTACAGTTCTAAGGCGTCAGACGCACTGCGACCATTCCAAGGGTCTGCACTGGCGTGTGCTGCCTGTCCAAAAAATTCTATTTTAAAGTCAACTAAAGCAAGCGAACTTTGTACGTCTGCTTTCATCTCTGCAGATGGATGCCAACTTATATTTACATCTACATCATCCCAAATGCCTTCACGAACCATCCAAATCTTTCCGAAAAATTTCTCTTCAGATGGAGTTCCCATAAATTTTACTGTTCCTTTAATGGTTCCTGCTTCTATTTGTTCTTTAATGGCAACAGCCGCTCCTAAACTTGCAGCACCAAACATATTGTGACCACAACCGTGTCCTGGAGCTCCATCATTGAGAGGATTTTTTGTAGGCTCCGTTTTTTGAGATAAGCCAGGCAGAGCGTCAAATTCTCCTAAGACACTTATCACAGGACTTCCCGAACCGTAGGTTGCTACAAAAGCAGTGGGCATTCCCGCAACACCACGCTCTACTTTAAAGCCTTGTTGCTCTGCATAATCAGCTAGGATTTTACTGGATTGGGTTTCTTCAAAAGCCGTTTCGGCAAATGCCCAGATCTGATCGGAAATATCTATAAGCGCTTTCTCGTGTTTTTCTACAGAAGCAATAATGGCTTTCTTATTTGCGGTCATTTGCGCTATTCCTTGTAAAGAAAATAGTGCAAGACATACTAGAAGTATTTTTTTCATTGGGTTGATGCTTTAGTTGCTTCTAAGATAATGAAAATGTGGGTATATCTAGTATGCAGCATAAAGCTTTAAGCCAACGCCTCTTTATAGGTCTTCAAACAGCGCTCTCTCGCCATTTTGTGATCTACCATCATAGCGGGATAGGTGAGTTCTTGAAGTTCAGGCACCCATTTTTTTATATATTCTAATTGCTTATCAAACTTTTGAATCTGAGTAATAGGATTAAATATTCTAAAGTACGGCGCCGCATCTACACCAGAACCGGCAGCCCATTGCCAGTTACCCACATTAGCACTCATATCGTAGTCTAGTAATTTCTCTGCAAAGTAGGCTTCTCCCCATCTCCAATCAATCAAGAGGTGTTTGCATAAAAAACTAGCTACAAGCATCCGAACCCTGTTATGCATAAAACCAGTCGTATTGAGTTCGCGCATACCTGCATCTACAAGCGCATATCCAGTTTGCCCTGTTTTCCACTTTTCAAACTCTTGCTCATTATTACGCCATTCTATACGATCGTATTTGGGTTTAAATGCTTTGTCTTTTGTATGCGGAAAATGCCAAAGTATTTGCATAAAAAACTCACGCCAAATCAACTCACTCCAAAACACTTCATTTTTCTGGGCAATCGCTTTTTTTACCATTGTTCGTATACTCACGGTGCCAAAACGTAGGTGTGGTCCCAATTTAGAAGTTCCATTTTTAATAGCGGGAAAATTACGAGTGTCTTCATAGCCTTCTATTAGCGCAGGAGTTGCGAGATATTCGGGGACAACGATACGAGATGGAGTAAATCCCATTTGTTCTAATGTGACATTAGGGAGATTTGAGCTTTCTATGATAGCGCCTAGATACTGCTCAGAATTATGACTTGCGAGCATTGTATCCGACCTAAACTGCTCTTTCCACTTGTTTTTAAACGGAGTGTATACCACATATGGAAGACCATCTTTTTTTACAATCTCATCTTTTTCAAAAATGACCTGGTCTTTATAGGTATGAAACGCAATGCCTTGTTCTTCAAGCTGCGCGGCAATCTGTGTGTCACGGGTTTGTGCATAGGGTTCATAATCCCGATTGGTATACACCGAATGTATTTTATAAGTAGCACTTAGTTCTTTAAATACTTCTTTAGGAGTACCATAATATAATCCAAGAGACCGTTTATTTTCTTTTTCTAATCGAGTTCTTAATCCCTGTAACGTATTGTAAATAAAGCTAACGCGCGCATCTTCTTCGGGAAGTTTATCCAATATCTCTTTATCAAAAATAAATATGGGAAGAACGGCTAATCCTGATTGTAAGGCTGCCGTAAACCCTACATTATCTTCCAAGCGCAAATCGCGCCTAAACCAAAAAATAGCTACTTTTTGTTGGTCCATAAGAAGTGTTGTGTGGGAGTTCGCTTTCGCGAAAGCGTTATTTTAATTTACATTAAGAGTACTCATACCACCATCTACTCCAAGGACTTGTCCCGTAATCCAACTGCTTTGTTCACTTAACAAGAAAGTAGCAACACTTGCAATATCTTGCTGCGTCCCCACACGCTTAAGAGGATGACGGGCATCCATTAACTCTTTTTTCTTATCGCTAGAGAGAAGTCTCTTAGCAAGTCGCGTATCTGTAAGGGAAGGAGCAATAACGTTTACTCTCATTTTTGGCGCGTACTCTGCTGCAAGGGCTTTTGCAAATCCCTCGATAGCTCCTTTGGCCGCAGCGACACTGGTGTGAAAAGGCATACCCACTTTTACAGCAACCGTACTAAAAAACACAAGACTGGCTTGCTCTGCATTTTTGAGCTTGTCCATAACCGCATGTACCGTTTTTACCATACTCAAGAAGTTAAGTTCCATATCTTGCCTAAAGACCTCTGTAGAAAGCATTTTAAAAGGCTTGAGATTAATGGATCCAGGACAATACACAAATCCATCTATAGTATCAGGCAGAGACTTTAGATCGAGTGTATCGCTTTCTGCATCATAGGTGATATGATTGACATCTAGATTGCCTAAATTTTCATTAGTACGACTAGCGATATACACCGTATGATCGTTCATTAGTTGCTGCGCAAGCTCAAAACCAATGCCGTGGCTACCGCCTATGAGTAAAATGTTTTTTGCCATACTATTATTTTTTGTTGTAAGTATTATACCTAAAATTATTGAGGAGCGTATTCTCCAAAAAGTTCAATTAATTTTTTCTCTCTGTACTCAAAAATTTCTTTAAGCTTAGGCTTTACCAAAATAGGATGTACGAGTTGCCCTAATATGCCCATAGGAACTTTATAATCTACAATATCTTCCATTTCTGTGCCACCCGGAATTTCTTTAATAAAATGTTTATGATGCCATAGTGCATAAGGCCCAAAACGTTGCTCGTCTACAAAATACTCGCCTTCCTTAACGTGCGTAATCTCTGTGACCCATTTTGTCTTTATGCCTAAAACAGGTGTTACAATATACTGTATTATTTGACCAGGATAACAAGGTCTGTCTGCTCCAGATAAGATTTCAAATCCCATATATTCTGGGGTAATGGTTTTGAGATTTCTAGGCTCCGAGAGAAAACCCCAAGCTTTTTCCATAGTAATCGGTAATTTTTGCTTGGTATGTAAGGTATATATTTTCATCTACTTCTGACTTCATGAAAAAAAGGTAACCGAATCAACTATTAGGACTCAGTTACCTCGATTTTCATAACAATTTAAATGTTGTTATAATACTATGGTTGAAAGATTTGAAGTAAAAATATGATATTTTTGTTTATTAATTAAGGTAAAAAAGTTAAACAAAATATAAAATATTAACAATCCTCGTCGCAGCAGTTTTCGTCTTTTACGAGCTTGCAACTTATCACCGCTAATAAGGTGCCTATAAACGGAGCTGTAAGATAAAGCCACATAGGTTCCCATTTTCCTGAAAAAATAACAGGACCTATAGAACGTGCAGGATTCATAGAGGCATTAGTCATAGGACCTGCAAACATAGCTTCTAGTAATACGATACCACCTATGGCAATCCCTGCAATAACACCTATTTCTTTAGCTCCTGTAGAGACGTTTATAATCACTAGCATTAAGAAGAAGGAGAGCAAAATTTCTAGAATAAATGCTTTGTAATGCTCAAAAGAAGGCACAGTGCTGCCTAGATATTCACTTTCAGGAAACAAGAACCAAAGCATAGCTCCTGCAAGTATGGCTCCGAGAATTTGGGCGATAACATATTTAGGCACTTCACGCCAGGCAAATTTCTTTGCATAAGCAAAGGCTACAGTTACGGCAGGATTAAAATGCGCTCCAGAAATATCTCCAAATGCATAAATCATCCCCATAACAATAAGACCCCAAGTGACAGCTATACCTGGATGTGTAACGGCACCATTTGTGATTTCATTTATAGTCATGGCTCCACATCCACAAAAGACCATTGAAAAAGTACCTATGAGTTCGGCAACATATCTTTTCATCTCAAAAAATTGCTTTGCGCAAAGATACATTTTGCTATATTAAGATTTTGTTAACGATTATAGGGAGTACATTTGGTATTTTTGTGGAGCTTACGGGAAAGCACAATCTAAAACACAATAAAAACCATAGTATGAAAAATGTATTACTTATCGCAGCCCTTTGTCTTTTTACAATAGGAGCAACTGCACAAATCGAAACCCCAGCACCTAGTCCTGCTGCAAGCTTAACTCAAACAGTAGGTCTTACAGATATTTCTGTAAAGTATTCTCGTCCTGGTATGAGAGGAAGAGCCATTTTTGGAGATTTAGTACCTTTTGATAAAATGTGGCGTACAGGAGCAAACAGTAATACAGTTATTAGTTTCTCTACAGATGTTACTATTGGCGAAGGAGAAGTAAAAGCTGGTGATTATGCACTTTATACAAAGCCTTCTGCATCTTCGTGGGAAGTATATTTTTACAGTGATACCAATAATTGGGGAACACCTCAAAAATGGGATGACAGCAAGGTAGCTGCAATGGTAAAAGTAAATACTCAAAATATACCTATGGATATTGAGAGCTTTACGATTACTATTGATGACTTGACTAATGACGGAGCAAATCTGGGTATCATGTGGGAAAAAACCTATGTAGGTGTGCCAATTGGAGTACCTGCTAACAAAACAGTACTTGCTTCTATAGAAAAGACTATGAATGGACCTTCTGCAGGAGATTACTACGGTGCAGCCGTTTATCTTTCTTCTACAGATCAAAAATTAGATCAAGCTAAGGAGTATATGAATAAGGCAATGTCTATGATTGAGAATCCTCGTTATTGGCAACTACGCCAGCAATCTTTATTACTTGCTAAGACAGGTGATAAAAAAGGGGCGATCAAAGCAGCAAAAGCATCTCTTTCTGGAGCTACAGAAGCTGGTAATACAGATTATGTAAAGCTTAATAAAGATTCATTAAAAGAGTGGGGAGCAAAGTAATATTGCTTTTTCACTTTCGTGAAATACTAAAACGCCCGCTGCAAAGCGGGCGTTTTTTTATGTGTATGGTTTGTGAAAATCTTATGAGGTTTTAACCTTTCCTTTCATGTATTGAGCTAGGCAAAAAACTACATTGCTACTTGTTAACTAGTCATTTATAGCCTTGTACAAACTTTACTTAGTCCTTATTTTTTTTGGCTTTTCTCCATCTCTTGTTGCGCAAACTTTTGAAGGAACAGTGTATGGTAGTGAGCACACAATAGCAGGAGTTGTTATTAAAAACCTTCGTACCAGTCGTATCACAACTACAGATAATCAAGGCCGTTTTAGTATTGCAGGAAAAGTGAAAGACACCCTTACCTTCCAATACTTTACCTATGAAGATAAAATAGTTGTATTAGACGAAAAAGACACCTCTAATTTTGTTGTAGAACTTACCGCAATTGTAAATCTGCTAGATGAGGTTGTTTTGGCGCAAGAGAAAAAATTTAACGCCGAAACATTTACGACTACCTTTAAATCGGATATCGCTCGCGATATGGAATTACATCCCGAAAAATACCAAGTCAATACAAATACCAATGGGAATTTGAATTTTATAAGTATTGGAAGAGTACTAGTGAAGTTAATTAGAGGAAATAAACCGCCTAAGAAAAAACCAAAACCCGTGAGAGTCATAACGCTGGACGAGTATATTAATCTCTTTGAGAATGATGCCAAAGTGAATGACACCTTCTTACTAGAAACCTTAAAAATTGCTCCGGATAAGAAACCGTTATTTATAGATTATTGCATCTCTCAACAACTGGATGCCGTTTTATTGGAACAAAACAACACCTTTTTATTAATGGATAAACTTGTGCTTTTAGGTAAGGAGTTTTTGGAGTTGGAGGATGATAGGTGAGGTTGTTTTCTTACTACTTTTCGTCACCCTGTCCCGAAACCTCGAGACAGCAGGACCTAGGCTAATTTTTACAAGTATCTTTTATTATGCTGATAATCTCCTCTCCATTTTTAGTGCCTACCCAAAAGTGTTTCTTTCCATCTTTTCCAGGAATATATAGTGCAGGACCAGGTTTTGTGTTTAAAAAGAGTCCGCGTGAGCCATAACGATAGCCTATGCCTGAGGCGAGAGAAAGTCTGGTGATTTCAGCGTTTTTGATATCCAAATCTTCTAATAAAACTTTACGTTTGAGGATGCCTATGCCAAATTTCGCGTAAGCGTACTCCTCTGTAATGGTAATGGTTAAATTATAGACTAATAAAGCGGGTAAAATAAGAAGCACTCCAATAATTATTGCAATCTCTATAGGAATGGGTTTTGTGCCCCATTGAAAAATACCACTAAGCAATAACTGACCTCCCAAAATGATGAGAATAAGGGTAAGCCACCACAAAGATTGCGTTTCTTTATACAATACTGGGTTCATGTGTATTAGGTTTATTAGGCATGGTGGTCTGTAATAAAAAAGCAATGCCAATCACAAGGGCACTGCCTATTACATTAAGCCACAAGTACGGAAACTCAATCACTCCAAAATGAATTAATCCATAAAACACACAGATAATGACTTGAGTAATCAAAGCACTAATAAATACAGCATTGCCTTTTACATAAGTAAAGAAAAAGGCGAGTAAGAATATGCCTAAAATATTGCCGTAAAATATGGAACCTATAATATTTACGAGCTCGATAAGGTTTTCAAAAAGACTTGCCGTACAGGCAACAATAATTGCGAGAACACCCCAAAGTAAGGTAAAGCCTTTAGTCGCTTTTACGTAGTGTGCATCGTCTTTATCTTTAACATTACGTCTATATAAATCTATAGCCGTAGTTGCGCCAAGCGCATTAAGCTCTGATGCCGTAGACGACATCGCAGCAGAAAGAATTACGGCAAGCAATAGACCTATAAGTCCTTTAGGAAGATTATTAAGGATAAAATGAATAAAGACATAGTCCTTATCGTTAGTCTCTACTTTAGGGTCTGCTTTGGCGATAAGTTCTTTAGCTTGGTTTCTTAAAACTTTGTCTTCTGCATTAAATTTTGCGAGCCATGAGTGTTCTTCTCCATCTACAACATATACATCTTTTTCTGGGTATTTAACAAGATTAAAGGCAGCTGCCTTGCGGTACCTTAAATTTCTAGCAAGGTCGAGTTCTAACAACTTATAATTGGTAGAATGCTCCGAGTTATATACGGCTTGAGTTGCCGTTGGGTTAAAGTTAGCAGGTGTGGCATTAAATTGATAAAACACAAAAACCATCACACCTACAAGCAGGATAAAAAACTGCATCGGAATTTTAAGCAAGCCGTTAAAAATAAGTCCTAGCCGCATTTCTCTCACGTTCTTTCCCGATAAGTAGCGTTGAACTTGGCTTTGGTCTGTCCCAAAATAAGACAGCATTAAAAAGGTACCACCTAAGATTCCTGTCCATACGGTATATCTATTACTTAAATCAAATGAAAAATCAAGTAGATCCATTTTTTCTCCTGCTCCAGCAATAGATAAGGCATCTGTAAAAGAGACATCTTCTGGTAAATAATCTAGAATGAGAAAGAAGGCAATAAACATGCCTATAAAGATGATAGCCATTTGTTGTTTTTGGGTAACACTTACAGCTTTTGTTCCTCCAGAAACTGTGTAAACTATAACGATTAAACCGATAACAATGTTAAGGACTGTAAGGTCCCAACCTAATACGGCAGAGAGGATTATAGCCGGTGCATAAATGGTAATGCCTGCCGCTAGACTCCGTTGTATTAAAAATAAAATTGCGGCAAGAGAGCGGGTTTTGAGGTCAAATCGTCCTTCTAGATATTCGTAGGCGGTATATACTTTGAGTTTGTGGTAAATGGGAATAAATACCAGACATATAATGACCATCGCAATAGGCAATCCAAAATAAAACTGCACAAACCCCATTCCACTATAAAAACCCTGTCCCGTAGTCGAAAGAAAGGTAATGGCACTCGCTTGAGTAGCCATTACAGAGAGACCTACTGTCCACCATTTGGAACTATTGCCACCTCTTACATACTCTTCTACATTCTGGCTGCCTTGTGTTTTGTAAACGCCATATAAGACAATAAAAATAAGGGTAGAGGCGAGGACAATCCAATCTAAAATCTCCATACTAGCTAAATTGGGTCATTAACAGATAAAAGAGAATGAAATACACTACATTAATTACGAGGACAATGGTGTACGATTTTTTCCAAACATATTTGGGCTCTTCACTCATCGCTTATTGTTTGATAGCTTGGTTTTCATTTTTACCTATAGAAAGCATATTTGCAAATAGGCGATACGCCCCAGCAACTCCTGCTGGCAATTCTCTAAAGAAACTGAGTCCTGTATAGATATAATGTCCTTCGCCGTATTGCGCGACAAGCAGGCTACCGTCTTTTGCACTTTCTCCTTTATCATTCATAGATAAGATGGGAGTATATTCTGATGCCCATTCATTAGGGAAATATAAGCCTCGTTCCTGTGTCCAACCTTTAAAATCATCCTGTCCTAACTTGTTTGGAAAATTCATAATAGGATGATCTTTTGCTAAAATCCTAACGTCACTATACTCATCTGTAACGCGGTCTCTAGATAGTTTTAATGGGTAAGGCGCTCCTATTTTTGTATTACCCCAACGACCACTTGTATTGTATTGGGCAATCATAGTACCTCCGTTTTTTACATAGTCAAGTAGTAGTGGTTGTACCTGTTGCATTTCATCCACAACATTGTAGGCACGTATTCCTACTACGACAGCATCAAACTGCTCTAGTTTTTCGGCGGTGATTTCGCTTGGTTTGATTACCGCTACTTGGTATCCTATTTGCTCTAGATTTTCGGCAACGGCATCTCCAGCGCCTTGAATGTATCCTATATAATCGCCTTTGCGTTGGATGTCGATTTTTACTGCTTTCGCGAAAGCAGGAAGAAACAAACTCTGTAAGGGAATATGGTCGTAATCTATCGATACGAGTTCTTTATCAAAACGTTTGGCGCCAATAGCAACTACGGGAGTGATAAGCGTCTCACTTTGTCCATTGGGCGGCGTTATAGTAAAAGTATAGGATTGGGATTCATTTTTTGAGCCTAGCGATACAGGAATCGAGGCAGGGCTCACTTTCCAATCTGAATTAAGCTCTAGCTTGAGATTACCTGTTACTTTTTGCGCGTGCCCTGTTACCTCAACGGTAACCTCTCTCGGAGCGTTATCAGAATATATCTGAACTTTTTCTTGCAAGGCTACAGAGGCTTCGGGTACGACTTCAAAATATTGATAGACTTCTCCTTTTACACGGTCATTAAATTTATATACAACAGGAATCTCAAAAGTAATGGGTACGTTTTCTATGGTAAGATTATACTGTAACGCGTTTGTTTTAGGCGTTTCTGGCTTCCCAATTAAGCGTCTATCTTTTACATTGTACATGCCTAGTTCGCCAGGTTCATTTAACCAATAGGCATTGGTTAAGCCCAAGTCTGGCGTTATTTTAAAAGTCATTTCTGAGTTGTGCTTCACATTATTAGCAAGTGTTTTTGAAATGGTTTCTTTGTTTCCGTTCACACCGGTAATGCTATTGAGGACTACTTGCGCATTACTGCGATTAATAGCTTCAACACCCACTGTAATCTCTTCTCCTAGCGCTGCTGTATTGGTATTAGTAATACCTTCTAAATAGAGACCAGCACAAGCCGCAATGGTATTTTGAAGATCTTTTTGTTTTATGGCTTTCCAATGAGAATCGGGAAGCTTGTCTAAAAGAGCATAGGCTTTTGCAAGGTCTGACACCGAAGCCGATGGGTTTTTAAAATCGAACTCTTTTTGAACTTTAGAGAGAATCTTACCTATAGGTGCTCCACCTTTAATACGATTCCAAGAAGTGTCAATGCCTTGAAAAACATCATTATTAGATGGCATATCGCCTCTCAATAATTCAAAATAGGTATCACTTTCTCCTCTTGATCCTGTATTACCAAATCCTTGTGACTTATGCTGGCTTCTACTCAAGGAAGATATTTCTGTATTAGAGAGTCCTTGTCCTGGATAAAAGGTGCCTACATCTACTTTAACAAGATTTGATTTGTCTGCTTTTTCAAAAGCCTCTCGACCTCCATAAAACCACCATGAAGTATTAAAGAATTGTCGCGATGGTTGCCAGGTATCTGTAAATTGTAATTGATCCTTATATTTGGTTTTATCTCCTGCAAGATCAAAGGCTTCTACACTTAACATCGCGCTAGACGTGTGATGACCGTGTGTCGTTCCTGGTGTACGGTGATT
>CAZXMY010000027.1:0-13665 GCA_964641325.1 uncultured Flavobacteriaceae bacterium
GCATCGCTGCGGGTTGCCAACTTTCTTGATAGTCACCACGTTCTTGGCGGTGTCCTATTGGTGGGCAAAAAAGTGTCTCGCCATTGCGCTGTGTCACGGTAAGCAAGGTGATCTCGTAGTTAAAGTTTACAAAGGCTTCTACAATTACTTCGGCGACATCGCCTCGAGAGCCCTCTTGTGAGTAGTCCCACGCTTTTTGTATATCTGACTCGGTTTTAATGGTGCTTTGCCCTTTTCCACTAGAAGACATCAAGGGTTTTACAACACAAGGCATTCCTATCGCAGCCACGGCGTTTTGTAATTCTTTGGCAGAAGCGGCATACCGATACGTAGCTGTTTTTAATCCCAGATCTTTTGCGGCAAGATCCCGTATGGACTTGCGATTCATGGTATAGTTTGCGGCCTTAGCACTTGGGATCACCGTATAGCCTTGTTTCTCATAGTCATAAAAACGCTCGGTACGTATGGCTTCTATTTCGGGTACGATATAATCTGGAGTATGTTTTGCGACAAGAGCATCCAGTGCATCGCCATCTAACATGTTAATCACTTCACGATCGTCTGCTACTTGCATGGCAGGCGCATCGTCATAACTATCTACAGCGATGACGGTTTGTCCTAGTCGTTGCGCTGCGATTACAAATTCTTTACCAAGTTCTCCAGATCCTAATAATAATATCTTCTTTTTCATTCCCGCGTAGGCGGGAATTTCATCCCGCATTTTTATGGTTAATAAAGTCTGCTTAAAGCGTGGGTATCATATTATTTAGAACCAGCTATCCAGCTATCGATTTTATCTTCTAACAAGGCCAGAGGAATACACCCTGTTTCTAGCACTTCTCTATGAAACTCTCTAATGTCAAAAGCATCACCAAGTTCCTTCTCGGCCTTGGCTCTCAATTCTCTAATCTTAAGTTGCCCTATTTTATAGGACAGGGCTTGTCCCGGCATTGCCATATAACGCTCTATCTCTGAGGTGATGCCTGCCTCACTTTCTGCCTCGTTATCTAAGCAATACGCAATGGCTTTCTCGCGACTCCATCCTTTGGTATGGATGCCCGTATCTACAACTAAACGTACAGCGCGATGCATCTCTGCTCCTAACATTCCAAAATACTGATAGGGATCTGTATAGAGTCCTAATTCTTTGCCTAAGCTCTCTGTATATAATGCCCAGCCCTCACCATATGCACTGTACCAAAGGGTTTTTCTAAATTGAGGTAACACATTGCTTTCTTGCGTGAGCGAGATCTGGAAATGATGTCCAGGAATGGCTTCGTGTAAAAACAGCGACTCATCTGAATACACATTGTAGGTAGAAGCATCTGGAATAGGAGTGTAGAAAATGCCCGGTCGTGTGCCATCCAGAGATCCTGGATTGTACTCTGCACTGGCAGATTTTTCTCTAAAGGCTTCTGTCTGTCGTACCTCAAATGGTGTTTTGGGTTGCAGGCTAAACAGTTCATTTACCTTAGGTTTCATCGTCTCGTGCATTTTGTTAAAGTTTGCAATCACCTGCTCTGGGGTAGTAAAGGGCATCAGGTCTTTACTGCTGCGCACGTGATCAAAAAAGGCTTTTAGATCTCCTTTAAAGCCTACTTGTTCTTTTACTTTTTCCATGGCACTGCGTATGCGTGCTACCTCGCTCAAGCCTAACTCGTGAATCTCGTTTGCACTCATTGTGGTGGTTGTAAAATACTTGATGGCAAAATCGTAGTAATCACTACCATTAGGTAACTCACTGTATCCAGAACTAGCCCGACCAGCATCCATATAATCACCTGAAAAGAAATCTGCCATACGCTGGTGAGCCGGAATAATTTTATCTGTGATCATTGCTTTGTAAGCAGTGGTAATGGCTTTTTTGTCTTCTGACGAAATATCTGAGGGCATATTTACAATGGGTTGATAGAAAAGATGTTTCTCTACATCCGTCACTGTCATTGCCTGCATTTGCGGGATAACTTTTTTGATTAATGACTTAGGGAGAACATATCCTTCTTGTATACCTTGGCGCATATTTTTTTCGGCACTTGAGAGCCAGCTAAGATAACCGTCTACACGTTTTTCCCAGTTGTAATAGTCACTTGCTGTTTTAAAAGGTTGTGCACTGGCACCGCTTGCCAGCTGACCTATCATTAGATGTGGAGACCACATTTGATCCATAGGCATTAAGTCTTTTTTACTGTTTAATAATTCAATATTAACCTCACAGTCCCAGCTAAGAATAGCTTTGCTAAGCTTCTCACTTTTGGTAAGATTCTCGTCTTTATACGCCGCTATGGTAAATAGATATTTTTTGTAATGCGCCGTTGCTTCTTGCTTATATTCCTTAGAAAGGACATCCGGAAACAGATCATTATAGCGATTATCTCCTGCCATCGTAGCATTTAGAGGATTGAGCTTAAGACCATCTTCATAATAGTTGTCCAGTAATTGTGTAAAAGGAAGTACATCATTGGTATTTTCTTGCGCTTCTTTTGTCTCCGTTTTACAAGCTATAAGAAGGCAAGCGAGTAGGGTAATAGATAGAAATTTTTTCATAGACAATTTGCTTTCGCGAAAGCAGAATAGGTCATACCACTTTCTTTTTTATTTTGTTTGGCTTAAAGATAACATTCTAAAAGCAGCTTTTCTAGTATCTTGTGTGTATGAAATGTGTATTAAAGACTTTATTAATGGTTTCCCTGTTGTTTGGAACAATGGGCGGAAATGCTTGTTCTATTTTGTACTATGTAGACGTCCAAACGGGAAAAATTTATGCGGTAAATAATGAAGATTTCTGGCTGGATACCAAAGCCTATATTCAGATAGAAAAAGCATCGGATAATACGTTAGCTCGCATGTGGTATGGTTGGAATGACTTTGCACAGGGCGGTATTAATAGTGCGGGTTTCTTTTTTGATGTGGCCGTAACGCCTACTCAGAAAATGCCTAAAGGATATGGCTGGACAAAAGGAAATATAGGGGATAGCATACTGGCTCAGGTGAGCACAGTAGATGAAGCACTGGCTTGGATGGAACAAAATAAATTTGCAGTACATCAGAGTCATTTTTTAATGGGAGACGCCACAGGAAGGCCGTTATCGTGGAGTGGATAGACGGGAAACAACATATCATTGAGATGGATGGAAACGCGCTGGTTGCGACTAACTTCTTAATCAATGCTCCAGAAGAAGGGAATCATCCTTGCTCACGTTATGAATCTATAGAAGATCGGATTACAAAATTGGAAGCTAGCGGTGCAGCGATTGATTTAAAAGCAGTAGGACAAACGATGGCAGGTGCCGTACAACCCGCTCAAGAATGGGAGAAAGGACGAAAAGGGGGTACCTTATATACCAGCTTCTTTGATATTACCGACATGAAAATGGTGCTAGTCCCTAAACTAGATAATAGCAAGGTGATGCAACTAGACTTAAAAGCCGAGTTTGCTTCTAATACGAAACGTAGGATCAACCTGTACTAGCTCCCGGCCAGCGGACTCCCAAAAATGCCCACTGCAAGTTCTGCCCAGAAAAGTAGGAATAGGAGTATTAATCCAGCAATGATATAAAACCGATAGTTGCTTTGCGCCAATTTTTTCCATAGATAAACCATCGCAAAACTAGCACTCAAAAGCAATATTGCTGCTACTACAAAGTCTATAGGTGTCCACATAACTTCTGAGGTAAATTGCATGGCGATGAGAGATCATAAGGAGGATTCCTGTAGTGAGGAGGATGGTTTGGGTTGTTTTTTTAGGCATTAAGCATAAAGCTATAATTGGAATTATATTGTTTGCAATAATCCATTGGATGATTTTTTATTCTTCTTAATTTCGAGCTCCATTACTTTTTTTATGTCTATTAGTTCTTGGAGTGTCCAATTTTCAAATTCTAGTAAAGTATTTATTTCATCGTCCAAATACTCAAGAAATCCAGGTCTTTCAATTTCTCCTTTTTCGGACATTTGCTTGAACTCCTCTCTTCTTCGAGTCAAATTATCTATAGAATTCTTTACTGACAAACTATCCTTCTTTTTTTTATTTTCGATTAATTGATTTACCAAGAGTACCATTTCAATAGATATTTCCGTTGGTTTTTGGACATCACCATCTAAATAAGTTATGTTTCTATCGTCTGAGATATTCTCTTTAAAAACATCTAAAATTTTATTTGATTTTGAATTAATCAATTTCATTGAGGCATAAAATTTTGGAATTAGGTTTCCATTTTTTGCTAATTCAATTTTTTCATCATCATTTAATCGATTCCATTTGTCATTAAAACTTTTATAAATTTTACTTGGAGATCCTACTAAACCAACATATTTTCCTTCAGCGTAATTAGAATTTTCGAATTCAGAATTTATTATTTTAATATTTTCCGTGGTAGAGCAACCTATAAATACAATGAAGGCGAGAAGAATACTAAATCGAGTCATTTCGTTATACTAATTATTCGTTAGTTAAAATTACAAATTATCTAATGTTAAATAACACTAACGGCTATTTGCAATGAATTTTTTCAGAGTCGCACTATACTATCGATTAGAATCAGACTACGGAGATGCTGAAACGAGTTCAGCATGACGCTCCATATCTAAATACAAAAACCTTCCCAAATGGAGAAGGCTTTTTAAAATTTCCACGTAGGTGGGTCTCATTAATATAGTGCTACGGATTATTATTTAGCTCACCACTTCCTTAATATTTTCTACGCGGGCTGCATAGGAGATACGTATGGAATTTCCGTTGCCAAAGAATACTGTTATTTTGGGATATATAGAAGGTGCCATCTCGCTCCAGACATTTTTTTAGCTAGATTTTAGATTTATTATGTACCTTATCAATCAAAATAATTTTATATGAAGAATATATTACTGCTTTTAGTGATGGTTATTAGTTTTTTGAGTTTTGAAAAAGTTGTTGCGCAAGAAGATTTAGTTACCATTGAAATAGGAAGACGCACTGGTTGCTCGGGTAGGGGCTTATGCACTATTAAACCACCACCGCCACCACCAGAAGAGAAGTATGATACTTCTGATGGGTTGGCTTACGTTACATTCCTTGAAGATGTATTGGTATTAAAAATTGATGTGTCGAGTATTAATTCTCAGAAAAGACATCTACTTGTTAATGATAACTTTCTTACTATGGAGGAATCCTTGGAGTTGAATTTAAATTCAATTCTGTCAAAACCTGTTTCACTAGATTCTTTTAAAATTGAGGTTGGAAAGTATCCAGTTATAGAAAAGGAAGGATATTATTGGGTAGAATTTAAATCTATAATAGAAAACTCTCCCTCAGAGTCAGAGTGAGTCTTTAAAATCGATTAGTTTATTTAATAAAAAGCCTTCCCAAATGGAGAAGGCTTTTTAAAATTTCCGCGTAGGCGGAAATCTTACTAGTATAGTATTACGGATTTTTATCTAGCTCACCGCTTCCTTAATACGTTTACACGCTTCCTTAATATTTTCTACACTGGCTGCATACGAGATACGTATGGAATTTCCATTCCCAAAGGCATCACCGGTTACGGTAGCGACATTGGCTTGTTCTAGAATATACAGCGCAAAATCTGAGGCATTGTTTATAGTAACGCCATTTAAGGTTTGGCCAAAGAAAGCCGTCACATCCGGAAATACATAAAAGGCACCGTCTGGCTCGTTGCACTTAAATCCAGGTATATCATTAAGAAGGTTAAGGATTAAAGTACGCCTGCTTTGAAACTCGTCTATCATATATTGCACCACACTAGGATCTGCTTCTAGAGCGGTAATCACGGCGCGCTGTGCAATGCAGTTTGCACCACTTGTAATTTGTCCTTGCATTTTATTACAAGCACGAGCAATTTGTGAAGGTGCTCCTATATAACCTATACGCCATCCCGTCATCGCAAAGGCTTTAGAAACCCCATTTACGGTTACTGTACGATCATACATATCTGGAAATTGCGCCATACTAGCGTGACCACCTACATAGTTAATATGCTCATAGATCTCATCACTCACTACAATAATATTTGGGTATTTTGCCAGTACATCGGCTAGAGCACGTAACTCTTCTTTGCTGTATACCGAACCCGATGGATTACAAGGCGAACTGTACCATAACATTTTTGTCTTAGGCGTAATAGCGGCTTCCAGTTGTGCTGGGGTCATTTTAAAATCTGTATCTATAGAAGTTTTTACTTCTACAGGAACTCCTTCGGCTATTTTTACAATATCACTATAACTTACCCAGTATGGACAAGGCAAGATTACTTCATCACCAGGGTCAAGTGATACTAAGGCCACATTTGCTAGAGATTGTTTAGCTCCTGTAGAAACGACTATTTGCGAAGGATCATAACTTAGACCATTATCTCTTTTAAACTTTGTGATGATAGCTTCCTTAAGCTCTGCATATCCATCTACAGGAGTGTAGGAGTTGTAATTGTCATTAACTGCTTGTATGGCCGCATCTTTAATAAAGTCTGGCGTATTAAAATCTGGCTCTCCTAAACTGAGGCCTATAATGTCTTTTCCTTCGGCTCTTAGTTCTCTTGCTTTGGCTGCCATAGCAAGGGTAGCACTAGTCGCCATATTTGTTACTCTTGTAGATAATGTGCTCATAAGATGCGTTTACTTTTGCAATTGGTAAATTAAAAATGCAAGGTAATTAAAAGCGCCAAATCTAACTTAGATTTGGCGCTTGAGATATTCTTAAAAATATGAACAATTTTAAGCGGACATAACAGGTTTCATTCCCATCTCTCGTAAATGATTAAAATGAGCCATAATTGCCTTGCGCGTAGTTTTGTATTCAAAATAAGGAAGGTTAAATTCCTTTGCCGTTTCTCGTACAATCTTACTAATCTTTGTATAGTGTACGTGACTTATGTGTGGAAAAATGTGGTGTTCTACTTGATGATTTAATCCACCAGAAAACCAATTCATAATACGATTTTTTGTTGAAAAATTAACCGTTGTAAATAACTGGTGAATTGCCCAAGTGTTTTTCATTGTACCGGATTCGTCAGGTAGTGGCATATGCGCATCCTCTACCATATGCGCCAATTGAAAAATCACGCTCAAAATCACTCCTGCCGTATAATGCATAATAAAAAATCCTAATAACACTTTCCACCATACAATATTGGAAACGGCTAGTGGTATTACAATCCACATACCAATGTATATGGCTTTAGTAACTACAAGATTGGTCCATCGCAAAGATGGTTTTTTCCATTTACCATAAGATAGTTTACGTTTTAGATAACGTTTCATCTGCATGATATCTGCCGTAATTACCCAGTTTAAGGTTAATAGTCCATATAACACAAAAGAATAGTAATGTTGGAATTTATGATGCTTATGCCACTTGCTGTGTTCAGAAAATCGCAACACGCGACCTGCTTCCATATCTTCATCATGACCGTGAATATTAGTATAGGTATGGTGTAATACATTATGTTGTACTTGCCAGTTATATTTGTTTCCTGCAAGGATGTAAATAGAACTACCCATTAATTTATTGACCCATTTCTTACTCGAGAAAGATCCGTGATTACCGTCATGCATTACATTCATACCTACACCAGCCATACCTATACCCATTACTATAGTAAGCAGTAATTGAATCCATCCTGGCATATCTAGAGTTAAAAATAAAAAATAAGGCACGAGATACATAGAGAACATCACCACGGCTTTACCGTAGAGTTTCCAATTTCCAGTACGTTTTATATTATTTTCTTTAAAGTAAGAGTTAACTCTTTTATTAAGAGTTCGAAAAAATTTTGCTGAGTCTGTTCTAGAGAATTTAATCTTAGCTTCCATATATCATTTTCAATAAGAGGCCTTCGTCTGTTTTACAGCGGGTAATTTTTTTGAGGGCTTCTGTAAAGTGTAAAAATAATAATAAATAGTATCCTTATCGAGATTTAAGTTTAAAATTAACATCTTAAAAAGAGGTATTTTTACATCAGATTTGAACAACCTATGGATATCCTTACTAAATACTTTCCAAACCTTACCGCAACGCAATTATCGCAATTTACAAAGCTAGAAGAGCTCTATCAGGATTGGAATCTCAAGATTAACGTGGTTAGTCGTAAGGATATAGACGAGATTTATATGCGACATGTTTTACATTCTTTGGGTATCGCAAAGGTTCAAGAATTCTTGCCGGGATCAACAGTTATGGATGTGGGCACAGGAGGCGGTTTCCCAGGTATTCCCTTAGCTATTCTTTTTCCAGAAACGCAGTTTCATCTTGTAGATAGTATTGGTAAGAAGATACGTGTTGTTAATGAGGTTGTCCAGGGTTTAGAACTTACTAATGTTCAAACTACTAATGACCGCGTAGAAAACGTAGCTGGTCAATACGATTTTATTGTAAGTAGAGCGGTAGCTCAGATGGAAACTTTTGTACGCTGGGTAAAAGGCCATATTAAAAAGAAGAGTATTCACGATCGTAAGAATGGGATTTTGTATCTTAAGGGCGGAGATTTAAAGGAAGAGTTGCACGCTTTCGCGAAAGCGGAAACCTACTCATTAACAGACTTTTATACTGAAGATTTTTTCGAAACCAAAAAGGTCGTATACCTGCCTTTGAAGTATAAAGGAAAATAATTTCACTTTTTTTTCATACGCTAGGCAACCCTTTTGAAATCTTTTGCGTCTTTGTAAATAGAAACTCATTAACTATCGTATGAAAGTCATACAATTTACTAACGAAAAACAACTCATTAAAAAAGCGATCAAAGCAGATCGCAGTGCGCAACGACGGTTGTATGAGTTGCATGCACCTAAGATGTTGAGCGTATGTCGTTATTATATTAAGGATGCCTTTCAAGCAGAAGAAGCGATGTGTAATGGGTTTTTAAAAGTATTTACGCATTTAGAAAGTTATCAAGGAACTGGAAGTTTTGAAGGTTGGATTAGAAGGATTATGGTAAGAGAAAGCCTATCCTACTTGAGAGGAATGAAAAAACTTTACTTTTCTGATGATGGAGTGTTTTTACCTAAAGACACGGTAAATAATATAAAAAGTGAACTCGAAGTAAATCATATACAACAGCTCATAGATGAGTTGCCACCCGGTTACAAAGTAGTTTTTGTGATGTATGCTATAGAAGGCTATAAACATCAGGAGATTGCAAAAGAGTTGGGAATTTCTGAAAGTACTTCAAAGTCGCAACTATTTAAAGCACGCAAAATGCTACAAGGAAAATTAAAAGCAGAAAATAAATTAAGCAATGGCACCGATTAAGTTTGAAGAACATATAAAAGACCAGCTAGAAGAGCGTCGCTTAGAACCTAGCGCGGCAGGTTGGGAGCGTATTTCTGGTCAGTTAGAACTACAGCAAGGGCAGAAGAAAAGCAAACGAGTACTCTGGTTGTCTATAGCAGCAAGTTTTATCATAGGAGTAGCGCTTACGTCTCTTATTTTTAGTGATGGATCGTCTATTTCACCGGAAGTAGTCAATACTCCAGAGAAAAATATAGAACAACAATTAGAAGAAAAGTTTAAGGAGACACCAGTGCTGCCAGGAACTAATACAAAGGAAGAACGTTTGGCTACAAGTACAATTTTAGAGCAACCTCAAAAACTATCTACAGCTGCTCAAAAAAAGGTAGTGTCTCCGGCAATAAAACCAATAAAAAATCTAAAAGAGTCGGCTCAAATAGTGTATACACAGCCTAAAAAGCAATCTCAATCTCAACCTTTAGAGCAACAAACTATAGCTATACCTAATAATCAAGTGCAGTTGCAAGAGGAAATTATTACAAATAAGATACAGGAAGTTGTGGCTCAGGTACAAGAAAAGGAGTTGGTGACAGATCAGGAGGTAGAAGACTTGCTGCGAGATGCTCAAAGAGATATTTTGAGTAAACAGTTGCCTACTGTTTCTCCAGTAGCTGGGGTAAATGCAAATGATCTACTCTTAGATGCAGAGTATGAGGTAGATCCAGAAACCTTTAAGGATAAAATATTTAAGAGTCTTAGGAAAGAATTTGGAAAAGCACGGGACGCCGTGGCAAATAGAAACAATTAATATTCATCAATAAGCCAGTATTTGTGCGCAGAGAAATCCAAGTGCAAATAACGGATCAAAAATCAAACAATTATGAACACAATTATTAAACTTACCCTTGCGGTAACACTGGCAATCTTTGCCCAAAATGTAAATGCACAAGACGATCCAATATCTATTGAACGAGCACTTCAGGATAAAGAAGATCAGCTAGAATATCTAAAGGCTAAGCGAGAATTACTCATATCTGGAGAAAAGGAAGCGCTAAAAAGACGCGTTGTTTACATCAACCAGCAACTCCAAAAAGGAGAAATAACCCAAGAAGAGGCAGAAAAGCAAAAGAAGGCATTTGCCGAGAAAGCCGCTCTTAATATTGAGAATGAGACAGCTATTATTGATAATCAAATTGCATTGGTAGATCGCAACGGAAAGATCAATAATAATGTGGGTACCCAAGTACTTATAGGATTTGGACAAGAAGATGGCGAAGGAAAAAAAATATATGGCGTTACTGTAAATGACGGGAAAGTAACAGATGAGAAAAACTATGACAGAAGAACAATATCATCAACTGTTCTTGCTGTAGGATTTACCAATAATGTTATTGACGGTAGTTCGTTAGGAGACACCTATAGTTTAGGAAGATCCAGTTTTACAGAGTTTGGTTGGTCCTGGGCAACCAGAATTCTCGAAAATTCTAATGCGTTGCGTTTTAAGTATGGTCTTTCTTTTAATTTCACCAGACTTTCTCCCGTAGACGAACAAATTTTGGTAGATACTGGAGAGCAGACCATTCTTGCCCCTTTTGAGGGTAATTTAAGAAGAGCTCAGTTTAGAAATACGCAACTTATTATACCTCTATTCTTAGAGTTAGGGCCTTCTAAAAGAATACAGAAAGAAGATTATGTACGATATAGTACACGTAAAAGATTTAAACTTGGGCTTGGAGGTTTTGCAGGTGTTAACATAGGTACTAAACAAAAAATAATAAGCACGGTAGATGGTGATCGTACTAAAGAGAGTACAAGAAGGAATTTTAATACAAACGACTTTGTGTATGGATTAAATGGATACGTTGGAGTGGGTTCGACCAGTCTTTATGTAAAATATGATCTCAATTCTTTGTTTAAAGATAATCCTATAGAGCAAAATAATCTTTCGCTAGGGCTTAGATTCGATTTTGATTAGTAAGTAAAAAAGTACATATCAATAATCCCGCTTTGTAAAAAGTGGGATTATTTTTTACAACACTATCCATTTTTTATCGTCTTTTAAGCCAATACATTTTTAATTACTTTGAAAACAACTTTCTCGTTTCAAATTGTTTATGGTAATTCTCTAAATTATATCCTATGAACAAATTACTCGTATTCTTGGTTGTATGTGCTTTCGCCGAAGCAGGGTTTTAACAAATGAGCTTATACCCATAACTTCGTACATTCACAATAGAGATGCTATCATCTTTTTTAAGCTTCTTACGTAGCTTAGTGATAAAAACATCCATACTAAGAGCTTTGAAAAAGAAGGATTTATAACGGAAAGTTATCAGATTTTTGTGCTTCGCATATTACAAAAATCAGCTAACAACCACCCCTTTTATGGGTTAACAAATGAGCTTATACCCATAACCTCTTACATTCACAATAGAGATGCTATCATCTTTTTTAAGCTTCTTACGTAACTTAGTGATAAAAACATCCATACTACGTCCACTAAAAAAATCATCATCTCCCCATAATTTTTTAAGAATCATAGATCGATCGAGTACCTGATTTTTGTTTTTAACTAAGTGAAATAAAAGATGGGCTTCCCGATGTGTGAGGTTTTGAGTTTCTTTGTCTAAATGCAGTAACTGCTTGGGGAAATCAAACCTATATTTTCCTATGGTGAGTTGTTGGGCATTTTTTTGCTCTAAGCTGCGATTGAGTAGGTTGTTAATTCTCGCAATTAACTCCTCAATACTAAATGGTTTCTTTACATAGTCGTTGCCACCTATACTAAACCCTTCTACCACATCTTCTGGTTGGGATTTTGCGGTGAGGAAAATAATAGGAATCGTGTCATCTTGCGCCCTAATTTCTTTAGCTAGGGTGAAGCCATCTTTTTTAGGCATCATGACGTCAAGTACTAGAATTGAAGGTGTATTTGCCTCATATTCCTCTAAAGCACTCTCTCCATCGGGACACAGTGTAACTTCAAAGTCTCTTGTCTCCAGGCTTTCTTTTACTATCTGTCCTAAGGCAGGCTCATCTTCGGCGAGGAGTATTTTTATTTTAGACATAAGGCAATACAATTTTAAAGGTGGTTGGATTTGTAGCTACGGTGATGCTGCCGTTGTGTTTATCTATAATCGTTTTGGTGTAGTATAATCCAATACCAAATCCTTTTACGTTATGTGTATTCCCTTTGGGCACTCTATAAAATTTTTCAAAAATCTGGGTCACTTGCGATTTTAGTAGGTTGTTAGCATTATCGGTTATAGTAATCTGGATGCCATCTTTGGTTTTGGCGCAAGCAATATCTATTTTGTCGCCACCGTATTTTATAGCATTGTCAACGATGTTATCCAATGCATTTTCAATATGAAAAATATCTAATGGCAGCCAAATCTGATCACTATTACTAGAGAAGCTAACTTCTTTTTTCTGGGTGCTATTATATTTTTGGGTGATTGCTTCTAGGAGTTCTGAGATGTTTACTTCTTGCTTTTCGAGTTCTAGCGCTTGGCTATCAAGGGTAGCAGTTTCCAAAAGTTTTTCTACCATGATATTGAGTTTGCTTACTTGCTGCGAACTCATATTTACATACTTCTTGGTCTTCTCAGGATCATTATTGTTGTTAAAATGTTGAATGCTTTCCATCGCGACTCCTATGGTTGCAATAGGGGTTTTAAACTCGTGTGTAATATTGCTTATAAAGTCATTTTTGATTTCGGCGAGATACTTTTGTTCTTTTATAATCTTTAATAAATACAATAAACTACTTATTACTGCGCCTATCAACAATAGAGATAATAATATGCCCATTAGGTTTCTTTGGAAAACAATTTTTGCTACGTTTTCAAATCCTAAGCTAAGCTGGCTATTTTCTGGTAATAGTGTTGAGGTAGATACCACCTTTAAGTCAAAATCTCCATCTATAATGGTGCTGTCTTTTGTATTTGCAGTGTAGAAAATTGTATGTGCCGCCGCGCTTATTTCTTTTCGCTCTAGTTCTTGTGAAACAATGCTATCTAATTTTGGGACATTTACGAGCTCATTTTTAAATGAGAGCACGATTTTAGCGGTTAAGTCCTGCAGAGCTTCTAATCGCGTAATGCTACTGTCTGTTTCAAAATTATATCTATAGGAATCGCCTTTTATGTTCATTCCAGCTTGAGCAGTATTTTTTTCTAAGCTTTTTAGGATACTATCTATAGCTTCAGGTGAATCTCCAGAAATTTGATAGGTGGATTCCCCTTTTGAATGCGGCCATTTTCTTTTTAAAGTTCTGAAATAACTTGTATCTCCTTTAGTAGGGATATTTGTAAGCAGGCTGTCAAATTTTTTTATATCGTTATCAGAGATAAATCTTGAAGGAGAATCATCTGTAATCACGATAGATTGTAATTTGATATGCCCGCTATCTATGCGCTGTGCGATATTTTCGAATTGATTAGAAT
>CAZXMY010000028.1:0-13538 GCA_964641325.1 uncultured Flavobacteriaceae bacterium
AGGACTGGTTCCAAACAATAGAATCCAGTAGTAAATGTATAAATTATCGCATATGAAAAAGTCAATATTATATTTTTTTGGGATTTATCTTGTCTTAGTTTCTTTTTTTAGCTCATCTGCATTAGGGCAATCCCAGACTATTGATAGTCTAAAACGGGTCATCAAGAATGCCCCTGCCGACTCTACAAAAGTGAATACTTATATCGCCTTAAATAAGGAGCTTTTTTCGGAGGGAAAGCGAGAAGAAATGATAGATGTGTCTAATCAAGGAATTAGGTTGTCTAAAAGAATAGCTTACCCTTATGGAGTAGGCCAGTTAATTCTTCAAAAAGGGATTGCTTATCAAGTTATTGGGGAACCTAAAAAAGCGATTGATTTATATCAGGAAGGTATAGAGGTCGCTAAGATAAATGACCTCAAGGAATTAGAATCAAAATTTTACATCAACATTGGTAATTATTATTACCGCTTAGGGGATTTGGATATTGCTTTGGGTTATTTTTTAACAGCTTATGAGATTAAGGAGGTACTGGATAAGAGAAGCTTAGGTAGGTTGTTAAATAATATCGCCATTATTTATCGCTTACAGAAAAAATACGATAAGGCAGAGTTGTTATACTTAGAGTCTTTAAAGCTAAAGGAAGCGGTAAATGATAGTATAGGTATAGCTACGAGTTATCTCAATTTAGGGCGATTAAATAGCCTAAGAGAAGGTAAAAGACAAATAGGTATCCAACAGCTCACTAAAAGTTTACAAATACACAAACATTTAAATAACCCCTATGACATTGCTATATGTCAAGTGGCCTTAGGACAAGTTTATTATGAATCTCAGCGGTATGAAGATGCTAAAACTGCTCTCCAGAATGCTTGGAATTTCTTTAAAATAAACTCAAATAAAGAATATGCTATCAAGACCTTAGGCATTCTAGGTGCTATAGCTTCTGAGCAAAAAGAATATGAAATTGCTGAAGAGTATTATACCGAATCGTTACAACTAATAGGCGATGATGAAGGCAGAAAGCAGGATAAGGTAGAAATCCTGCAAGAATTGAGTACGGTAAAAAGCAAATTAAAAAAGAACAATGAGGCCTATGATTTTCTAGCGGCTTCCTATGTCTTATATCAAGAGCTAAATGAAAATGAGCGACATACTGCCATGGAAGAAATGCAAGCCAAATTTGAAGTAGCTCAGAAAGAACAATTAATAACAGAACAAAAACTTGCCATCACAAGAAATATAGGAGATCGCAACCTATTAATAGTTGTGATTTTTTCTTTGTTACTATTGTCGCTGGGGCTTATTATTTTTTATAAAAATCGTTTAAAATATAAGGAAAGAATAACTCAACAGAATAAAGAATTGCAAAAACAAGAAATCGTAAAATTGCAACAGGAAAATAGGATGACAGCTATGGATAGTATGCTAGAAGGACAAGAGAAAGAACGTGCGCGTATTGCCCAAGACCTGCATGATAGTCTAGGCGGTTTATTGAGCTCTGTAAAATCTTATTTTCAGTCTACACAAATAAAAGATGCGGGAACCGCGCAACGCGTAGAAAAAACAACATCACTTATAGATGAAGTGGCTAGCGAAGTAAGGCGCATTTCGCATAATATGATGCCGCAAGCATTAGTAATATCTGGAGTAGAGGATGCCCTTAATGACATAGCCATAGCTTTAAAAGTTGAAAAATATGATGTTAGCTTTGAATGTAAAGACCTACCTCAATTAAAAGCCAATCAAGAGATTATGCTATACCGATTAGTGCAAGAACTCATTAATAATATCAAAAAACACGCTGAGGCGAATAGTATATTTATACAATTGTATGCTGTCAATAAAAAGGTTTTTGTAACCGTGGAGGATGACGGTAAAGGGTTTGATATCCAAGCAAAAAATAAAGAGAATGGCTTAGGTCTAAAAAGTATTAATAGTCGGGTTGCTTATTTAAATGGTGAAATCTTATGGCACTCAGAGATGGGTAAAGGAACTACTGTAGATATTAGTTTTGCGGCTTAGGCAAATCACTGTATTATCATGAAAAGCAGTAAAAAAGCTAGACACTGTTTCTCCAATATCTAGCTTCCTGGGGTGAATTTGAGCTTCTATTATTTATTCAAAATCAAAATATTCTTGGACAGAGGCTAAATCTGAAAAATCTACACCGAGATCTTCATAATACTTTAGAGTTTCCTCAGGCGAGAAGTTTGCGCTTTTGCCCGGAGCCGGAATAATAACGTACCTATATTCATTACCAGCACCAAAAGTACCAGGATCACCCATTAGGGTAATATTTACCATACGTATATCGATACCGCCACCAAAACGTCTAGGTTGGAAGGATAGTTCCTGCTGCGTGTCTCCAGCGGTAATATTTTCTACAAATGGCAGGATGTAAGAGTCTGTACCTCCAAATCTAGTATACATGAGTATAGCCGCTGTATCCGCCATTTCTTCTGTGAAATCAGGAATTTCAACAGGGTACAAACGTTGATCAATAGTAAATTGAGTTATTAAATCACCCCATAAATTGATATCATAATCAATCCATCCTGAGGAAATAACATTAGCGCTTCCATCTTGTCCATCCTGTCCATCCTGTCCATCCATTCCGTTTGCACCATCCATTCCATCTGCTCCATTTTGTCCATCCTGGCCGTTCACACCGTCAATTCCATTTATGCCATCCATTCCATCTGCGCCGTCTTCACCGTCTGTAGAGCAAGAAGCGAGTGCGATAAAGGCTGCAAAAAATACATACTTAAAAAATTTCATTGTTTTCATTTTTTTTAGTTTTAATTAATAGGGTATTCAAAAAGCCTACTACAACCGTTTTTTTATTTGTAACGAGCTAAGGATTTAACAAGCGCAAATTGCATCTAAAAAATTGGATACCTATCTATTAAAACCGCTAGGCCTAAAAAATACCAGAATTCACGTAGAAAAATGGATTGGTGTAATTTTATAGTACTTCTACAGAAAAACACCTTGCAAGCCTTGCGGTACCTAACTAATTATCAGAGCCATATTCACAATTTATTAAGACGAGAATCTGTTTAGTTCTGTATATTTGTACTATGATTAGGAAATTCCTACATAAAATGGTCTCCTGTACTCTGGCTTTCGTAGTCTTATTTTCTACGATGTCATTTACCATAGATAAGCATTACTGCGGGACTATGCTCGTAGATGTTGCTATAAATGCAAAGGCTAAGACTTGCGGTATGGAGATGACACTTTCTCCAGAGCAAGTGCGTGCAGGAAAGAAATCCTGTTGCCAGAACGAGCATATTGTTATACTAGGTCAGGATGAACTTAAGAAGAATCTTGATACAGCACTTGAGTTTCCTGTTTTTGATGCGATAACAACAGAGCATAACATACCATTCCGCTATGTGCCAGAAACTTTACTGCACATTACTATGGGCAATCACGACCCACCTGATATCGTGAGTAATTTTCAGCAGCTTTACGAGACCTATTTAATTTGATGTTCACCTTTGCGTAAGGAAGTTTTGTTTTTTGGCAATAAAGTCAGGAAATAGATTTTATGAACACAAATTAGTAACCCATGAAAAATATTTTTGTAGTTGTGATGTTGTTCGCTTTCGCGAAAGCATACGCACAAGGACCGCCTATTACAGGCGATAAACCTATTATGTTGGGAGGTAAAAGTTTTACTACCAAGACACTCCTAGAATTTAGAAATAACGAACGAGGTTCGATTTTTTATGCACCCCTTATGTTGCATTATTTGCCTAGCGCAAATTCTTTAGTTGCCGTACACTTACCGTTAGTAAATTATTCACTTAACGACTTAGGTGATGGTAGTAGCCTTGCAGATATAAAACTGTTGGGCAAATATCAATTTTTCAGAAAAGATGGTACGGGGAAGACCTGGCGTATTACGGCTAAAACTATCCAAACCTTGCCTACTGGAGAAGCTCTGGATATTATGGAGATTAGTACGGGTGAGTATCAAGGATATTATGGCCTTGTTTCTGGCTACGAAACCTTAAAATATGGCATCTCTACAGAAATAGGATATAACTGGATGCCTAATGGCACCTTAGACGATTTTAGAGTAAAATTGGGTGTAGGTTTGCCTTTGCTAAAACCTCAATATCCCAACAAACAATTAAATCTGTATTTTGAGTATGCCAGTATACTCGTTCCAGAAAGGGATTGGTACCAATTACTATATGCACAAGGAGTTCAGTATGCATTAAAGAATATAACATTTGATTTGGCACTACAATTGCCATTAGTACAAAATATAGCAGCAAATAGAGCCTTAGATTACAGTCTATTTGTTGGAACTAGATATACATTTTAAAAAAAAATAGTAAGATGAAAAAATTAATAACCCTAACAATGAGTCTACTTTTTGGGATACTTGCTATGCAAGCTCAAAAAAGTATGGATAGCTTTGAGGTGCAAGTAGATGGCTTGGGATGTCCTTTTTGTGCCTATGGCTTAGAGAAGAAATTTAAAGAGTTTAAAGGCATTAAAAAAGTAGCTATTGATATAGAAACGGGAGACTTCTCCTTTTTGTATCCTTCAGAAAAAGCCTTAACGATGGATGCTGTGATTAGCCAAGTAGAAAAAGCAGGCTATACGCCTAATGAGGCAAAAATCACGAGAGCAGATGGCAAGGTCGAAACCTCAGGTGGCAATACGACGGTACTTTCCAAAGAGAGTGTTGTTGTAAGTCAGCAATTATTTGCAGCAGGCAAATGTGGTATGTGCGAAGCGAGAATAGAAAATACAGTCTTGGGTATTCCAGGAGTGACTGTGGCGGTTTGGAATAAGGATAATCAGCAACTCAAGCTTACGTATGATAAGAGTCAGGTCACGATAGATGGTATCCAGAAAGAAGTAGCAAATGCAGGACACGACACTAAAGCATATAAAGCTACAGATGAGTCCTATGCAAACTTACCTGCTTGCTGTCATTACGAACGTTTAGAGCAGTAATTATGAAGCATTATTTATTGCTATCTATAGCTCTTATAGTTGCAGTAAGCTGCAAGCAAGAACCCAAAAATATGGGTTGGAAATACAGTCACAGCATCGCCGTTGACGGAATTAACCCCATTGGTATTGCCCTTGCACGAGACGGACTCTGGTTGTCAGATGGAGACCATTTTAGAGTGGTACGTGTTAATGAAGAAGGAGTTATTGTACAAGCTATAGATTCCTTAGATAGGCCTATGCATATCGCAACCCATAAAGGGCAATTGGTGATACCGCAATATGGTAATGATGAGGTAATACGGATGACAGTAGATGAAGAACGCTTTCGCGAACCTGCCTCGCCGCCAGGCAGGAGCGAGAAAATAATTATCTCCCTATCGGATAGCCTAGACGCGCCTGCAGGAGCAGATATACGAGCCAATGAAATCGCCATTGCGGATTTTTATAACAACAAAGTGCATTATGCGGGTAATGATAATCTTTGGATTGCCTTTGGAAAAGAGGGAAAGGCAGAAGGAGAATTTTACTATCCTACAGATGTACAAATAACAGAAGACGCCTTATGGGTAGCAGATGCCTATAATAACCGTTTGCAAAAATTCACTAAAAAAGGAGAACATCTTTTGACGGTAGGCGAAGACCAAAATATGAATGCCGCTACGGGAATTTATGTTTCAGACACCCAAGTATTCTCTACAGATTTTGAGAATGACCGTGTACTTGTATTTGACCAAGAAGGGAACTATAAACAAAGCCTTACCGAAACTATTGAAAAGCCTACAGATGTTTTGATAAAGGATGGCCTTCTGTATGTTGCAAATTATAAGAGTAGTAGTTTAAGCGTCTATATGTGGGGAGAACTTGAACCTATAGAAGAGAATCATCAAGAACATCAACATGATGAGCATGAAGTGTTGAAAGATAATGATGTCATATAGCCTAAATGGAGACGAGATATAGCATAAAAGGTATGACCTGTAATGGTTGTCGAAGTTCGATAGAAAAAACGCTTACAAACCTAGAAGGGGTAGCAAATGCGCGGGTATCTCTGGAACGCCAAGAGGCTTATCTTACAACGAATAAGCATTTAGATATTGCAATAGTACGTGAAGTATTATTTTCAAAGTATACCGTAGCGTTAAAGCCTTCACTCGAGAGGGATGTAAAAGAGGTGTTGGGTAGTCAAACTTCAATGCAATCCGTTTCTAAATGGAGTCAACTAAAACCTTTATTTTTAATCTTAGGATGTATATCCATTACGAGTATTTTGCCGTATCGCAATGCATGGGATTTTAAAGGAATAATGCTCACTTTTATGGGCTTGTTTTATATTGTATTTAGCTTTTTTAAAATACTTGATATTCGTGGATTTGCGCAAAGTTTTGCCAAGTACGATCCGCTAGCCAAGCGCATAAAACAGTATGGTCTGGTGTACCCATTTTTAGAACTAGGACTGGGCTTGATGTTCTTATTGCGATGGAATATTTCGACCGCACTAGTAGCTACAATTGTTATTTTAGGTATTACAACAGTAGGGGTCACAAAAACCTTGCTAGATAAAAAAGAAATACAATGTGCGTGCTTAGGGACAGCGCTTAACCTACCGATGACAGAAGCTACATTTATTGAGAATGCCATAATGATTGGGATGGCGATTGCCATGCTTTTAATGCTTTAAAACTAGAATATATGAGTTGGATAAAAACCATAGGATACGAGGAGGCAAAGGGCTCCTTAAAAGAAATGTACAATCGAATTAAAGGCCCTAATAACACGATAGATAATGTATTGAGTATTCATAGTTTGCGCCCACACACACTTATGGGTCATATGACATTATACAAGAGCGTTCTCCATAATAGTAATAACACCTTGCCTAAATGGTATCTCGAAGCCTTAGGAGTATATGTGAGTCATTTAAATGTTTGTGACTATTGTGAGCAACATCACTTTGCAGGCTTTAAGCGTTTATTAAGAGATGATGTCCGTGCAGACTATTATCTAGATTTAGTACATCAAGATAAAGCCACTCATTTTTTTGATAACCACTATGCCTTAGGGATGGAATATGCCCGTAAACTCACTCAGGAGCACGCTACTATCCAACAAGCCGATATTGAGCGACTGCGAGAAGCGGGATTTAGTGATGGCGAGATTCTAGAAATCAATCAAGTCGTGAGTTACTTCTGCTACGTAAATAGAATGGTGGTAGGTCTAGGTGTCAATACTAAAGGTGACATTATCGGACTTTCTCCTAATGATAGCAATAGTCCTGAAGATTGGAGTCATAGCTAAACCTAGACCTCTTAGGGTGCTTGTCTTCATAAAACGGTAGTTTTTCACACCGTTTTATGAAGTACTTTGCGTTGCCATTTTTTTATGGATAGTATCGGTCTTTCTCCTAACGACAGCAATAGTCCCGAATTATACGAGATACCTTCTAGATGTTTTAAAACCAATAGGTAATTCTGTCTGATTGAGGGTAGTCGAGAACTAAAAAATGTAACAAAAATAGAGGCCTTGACTGTGCTTATACAGACCGTGAAATTCCAATGATTAGATATCTTTCGTCTGTATTAACTCTTCAGATCTTGCAAAAATTCTTTTGTACATCCTTATAATATACCAGAAGAATCCAATAAATAAAAGGGTTAGAAAAGGAGTTCCTATGAGAAGGGTATTATCAAAATCTGTAAATAGATTCTTGTTTTTAAGCAACTTTACGGATACCGGAAGTACGGCGAGCATAAATACAAAACTCAACGAAAAATTAAAGATTTGAAACTTTAAAAATTGCTTTTTACGTTTCCTAAAAGTCTCCAAGGTTTCCTTTACGGTCATCGTTGTGATATTCACTTTTTTCATGTTTAAAATAGACTTTAAAGAAAGGATAGGAAGTACTGCTAGTGTAATGGCGCAAATTATTCCTGTTACTTGCAAGGCAATAGTATCTAACTTTCCAAAATTTACGAGGAGATAGATTAACATCCCAAAGCATATTACTGTGCCTATACGCTCAAATTGCAGTATGTGATTCCAAGGGCTTGAATATTTATCTTGTGTCATTTTCATAATAAGTTCATTTGTTAGTTTTTTTTGATTGTCGAGTTCTGTACTCATTGCTGTCCAAGCGGCCTGCATTTCTTCTAGTTCCATAGTCTTAATTTTTTACAAGACGAGTTCTTAATTTGTCTTTAATTCGTGATATTCTGGTGGCGACTTTAGATCGGGTATATCCCGTAATTTCTGCGATCTCCTCATATTTTTTTCCTTCCAGCAATAGGAGAATAACCCCCTTATCTATATCAGAAAGGCATTTAATTTGCGCATACATTTTTGCTAATCGTTCTTCCAATACGTCATCTTTAATTTCGTACTTAAGAGGTAGCTGTTCGAGCCCCACTTTTTTACCTCTTCTTTTCTCTTTTCGGAGATAGGTATATGCAGTGTTGAGCGCTACGCGATACATCCAAGTACTTGGCTTAGAATCTCCTCTAAAACTGTCATATCCTTTCCAAAGTTGGTAAACGATATCCTGATATAAATCCATCTGGTCATCATGGCTATCGCAATAGGCACGGGTGATTTTATAGATAATCCCCTCGTGATTTTTAATCATTTCGTAAAAGACAGATTTTTCTGGCATCGTTTGCTTTTAGTTTAAGGTAAGTAACAAGGAATGTAAAAAAGTCACAAAATTTTTAATATTTTTTTTGAACGCCTATTTTTACAACTATGGAAGTAGATAATTTTAGCAACGAATTTTTTGGGATAGGCATACAAAATGGCAAGACTCCAGAAAACCTTGGAGTCCTATGGCGCAGTGCTCAAAATCTAGGAGCCAGTTTTATCTTTACCATTGGAAATCGCTATGCAAAACAAGCGAGTGACACCCATAATGCTGTAAAAAGTATGCCTTATTATCATTATGATAATTTTCAAGAGTTTTTTAAAAACATCCCTAAAGGTACTCGAATCGTTGGCGTAGAAATGACGGAGAAGGCCATGCTTCTGGAAGATTTTGAGCATCCCAGACGTTGTGTTTATCTTCTAGGGGCAGAAGATCACGGACTTACCAAGGAAGCCATTGAGCAGTCTCACTTCTTGGTTCAATTCCCTTCTAAATACAGTCTTAATGTTGCTGTGGCAGGCAGTATTGTACTATATGATAGGACAAGAAATAAACCGCGTTCCTAAATTGTTGTGATGACGTTTTAAAAAGTGTTCGATATAAGAGTAAGAAACAAATTTATTCTTATGACAATCAAAAACATCACAAAAGTAGTAGCACTTCTAGGTATTATGCTTAGCGTGAGTTGCAGTACAGACGACTCAATTTCTCAAGAGCAACAGCAACAAAATGCAATTGCAAATCGTACATCAACCACATGCACAGATGCAAATGGAGCCTTAAATCAAAACGTAACAGGATATACAGGATTATATTGGGATACCGCAAATGGGGATAATACTGCTATTGGATTGCTTGGTCAGGTGCCTATAATTCAGAATCCTGGCGGACAGTTTATCCACAGTCAACAACCTATATTAGGATTTACATTACCGCAAGGTTTTAGCGCATTTGAGTCAACAGGATCCGGTGTAATAGGTGCAGATGTGATTAGAGATGATAATCAAGTAGTGTATCGTTGGGTGCCACTCGCGACTGTATTTCAGCCCAATTTCCCAACGCAAGAAATCATAGAATCGGAGATTAACAACCTATTATCTTTTTATGGTTTTGAAGGACAGCCCGAAGTGTTATGTTCTAGAACGGTGCAACAGACTAATGTATTTCCTCAAGAGTTTAATTCTCGATTATTGCGTTTTAATGGCATAATCGCGCAAGTATGGGTGTTGGGTACTAGCTTTGAGGCTACCGGATCAACATCTTATGCGATAAGTGTAAGCGCTGCACCTGAATCAGAGTATGAAACGCAAGTTTTAGAAACTTTCTTTCCATTTATTTTTCAATTATACGTGCGTCCCGATGGCGGTATTGTAGATAATGATATGGATGGATTTGATATTCTAACAGACCCTGATGACAATGATCCTAATGTACCGTAGTATCAGCATTCTTTTTACATTTTTCTGAGAAAGCTTTCGCGAAAGCGCACTCACAGCATACCTAACTATTAAAATCTTTTTACAATGAAAAAATATAGTATCCCTAGTATTTTAGTCCTTATAGGAATGGCCATAATAGCCATGAGTTTTGTTATTTCATCACCCAGTAAAGGAGAACTGGAATTAGACATCGTAAAGACCGAAACAATCATGTCAGCGGCACATAATGTGTACGGAAATGAAGAAGCCCTAGATGGTAAATATTACCTTTTTAAGGCCAAAATCACAAACCAAACGAATCAAACATTAGAAGATGTTACTGTGCGCTATCGCATACCTGGCTATATAGATTGGACGGAGTTAGATGTGATAGGAGAAATGTTTTCTGGTCAGACCGCTGCAGTGCGATGTTACCCAAAATTTAAAGATGATATTGCACAAAAGATGACCGAATCTGTTGAAAAAGTAGAGATAGAAGTTACTTGGGATGGGGCAGATGATGATGATATTCTAGATGAAGCCTTTAGTTTTAGAATAGCAGATCGCAATGAATATAAATTTACAAATATTCCAGCTCCAGAAATTTTAGGATGGTCTGATGTGTATAGTAATGATGCTTTGTTAGCCTGTTTTGTGACGCCTAATGACCCGATTGTCAAATATTATACTCAGAATATCCAAGAAAAAATGCTCAAAGGAGAGTCGGCAGGTGTGACCAAAGAGCCTAAAGAAGCGGTTCGTTTTTTAACAGGAATTTACGAGGCTACGAGACAATCGCATATGGTATATAGTGGTACAAAAATGATCCCAGAGAATTTAACAGATGTATCTAAATTTTCACAAAGTAATCGACTCCCTAGGGAAGTTATTACTGGAAATACAGGGCTTTGCTTAGAATTAAGTACGCTATATGCTAGTGTACTTTCTAATGCGGGTCTAGATCCTATTATTTTTCTAGTCCCAGGACATGCCTATCCTGGATTTAAATTAAATGGACAGTATTATGCGATTGAAGCAACAGGAATTGGGGGAGAAGGTTTAGGAGGAATACAGCCGGTAGAAAAAGCGCTGGAAACGGGAATGAAATCTTTAGAAGTATTTTTTACAAAACAACAGCAAGGTGATCCTAGATATACGATGGTAGATATACACGTAGCAAATCAGAGAGGAGCCACTCCCATGGTGCTTAAAGATGATGAGTTTTTACGTAAAAAGGTAGATGATATGGTAGCAGCTTGGTCTGGAAAAGTAAAGGAAAATGTGAATACTAAAATCGTTTATGTAACATCTCCTAATACATCATCTCCTTCTCCAGCACCCGCTCCAGCCCCACGTCCTGCAGGTAATTCACTTTCTGTGGCTATTCCTGCAGCTTGGCAGACGATAAGACGGCCTTTGCCGGAGATGCCTATTCTTACCGCAAATGCAATAGCTCCAGATCAGGTAACTTCCATCTCCGTTTTTGACGTACCTACATATAATATAGGAGAAGCCATGGATCTTATAGGCGGATATCTTTACAATTATGGACAAGAAATCACCTATGAATATAATGGTAATCAGGTTGCAGGGCAAACCTATACTGCGTTGGGAACCTTAAACTGGGTTGGAAAGGTAGTGCAGCGATCTAATGGGATTCGTATTGTAACGGTAGGAGCACCAGACTATGCCTATGCTCAAAAATCAGGAATGATTAATCAGCTATACAATACCATACGTTAAGAAGACAAAACACTAAAAGAATACAAATTATAATTCAGAAAAAACAAATTATGAGAACACTATATATACAACTTATGTCTCTTTTTCTTTTCATTTTCGCTTTAAGCGAAAGCAACGCGCAGCAATCGCAACAGAATATTGAGATGACCATTGATAACGTAGGAAATGCTAAAATTGAAGTCAAAATGACTATGACCGCACAACAATGGCAGAACTGGAATGCTACATTGGGAAATAATCCAGCAGCCCTTAAACGAGATATAGAACGTGGGATGCAAGCTTATTTTCTTGATGATTTTAATCTGGAAAAAGACGAAATGAATCGCTCTTTCAAGTTGAGATTTAATGCCTATGGTGTTTGTGAAATAGATAAACGAGGGAACTGGACTATAGATTTGGAACAAGAGAATGCCCAACTAACAAAACTTACAGAGTCTAAGTATATGTTTGTAAGTAGCCTTGCAGAATTTGGAGGTCAATTACAGCAAAACTATGTGATTAATTTGCCAGAAAGAGCCAAGGATATAGAAGTAGATAAGAATGCCTATGGAAGGGAGATTTTTAAATTTAAGATGAATGCTCCTTCAAGTATGCAAGCAGGTATAGGAGGAATCATGAAATGGATAGGATTATTTTTAACAATAGTAGGTCTTTTATGGATCATTAAAAATAGCGTAAAGGGAAAGCTTGTCTCTTAGTGACGACTGATCTCGCACTATCTTTCTATAAAATAGAACCTTAGTTTGCAGTTTTGCTGCTTTAGAGTATATTTACTAGGTATGCCAGAGGGAATACCTAATAACTCAAACCATCAAGACAATCTTGTAGCTGCAATTAGGGCACATGATACCGTTGTGCTCCAAAAACTCTATGTAGAAACCTTTCCAAAGGTAGAAGTATATATCTTGAGAAATAATGGCACAAAAGATCAAGCAAAAGATTTTTTTCAAGAAGCGATTATCGCGCTATGGCGAGCAGCAAAAGAAGGTCGTTTTACAGCAAAAAACTTAGATGCCGCAAAAGGATATTTGTACACTATTGCAAAAAACAAGTGGGTAGATTATTTACGATCCTCTAGATATAAGAAGGAAATTTCTTCTGAGATAGTGATGACAAATCATACAAATGCCGATGAAGAGATAGAGGACATAGATTATGAGTTAAAACTACAAAAAGCTCAGCAAGCTTTTAAACAGTTGGGAGCAAGTTGTAAAGAGTTGCTTACTAAGTTTTACTTTGAAAAAATGTCCCTTAATGAAATTGCAAATCTGCTAGATCTGGATGCGGCCTCTGCTCGAAACAAAAAGTATCGTTGCATGCAAAGATTAAGAGGTCTTGCAGTTTTAAAACCCCCAAAAACTGAATGAATATGTTGCAAGAAGAATTTGAACTTATAGAAAAATACTTAGAAGGTACTTTAGAAGGTGCGAACTTAATAGCGTTTGAAAAACGCCTGACCGAAGATTCAGAAATGGCAGAAATTGTGGAGGAACAGCGCCTGCTACGAGATGCAATTCAAGAGGAAAATCTAAGAGAAAAACTCAATGATTTTCACCATTCACTGTCTGAGAACAAACAATCATCTTCTAATAAAGTGATTTTTCTCAAGTCGTATGCGCGCTATGCAGTTGCTGCCTGTATTGCAGTGTTATTATTTTGGGGAGGTTTTACGTACTTAAATGGAGCCTATGCTAATAAGGCTCAAAATGAGCAATTATTTGCAGCGCATTTCACTCCTGATCCAGGGCTTCCTACGACAATGAGC
>CAZXMY010000029.1:0-13517 GCA_964641325.1 uncultured Flavobacteriaceae bacterium
CTGTATAATCTAGTGTATAAATTGATGAGTTTGAAATCCTACAAAATCTCCTATTAGTAACATCAGACGAAAATCTGCGCACTGGTTCTATTTGAACATATCTTAATCTACTGGATGTAATCAAAATATCATCACTAAAACAACTTAACTCTATATCTCCTCTTTGACCATATTGTATATCCCCCGATCCTCCGTTAAAATCTCTTTCTGTAATATTTTCCGCAACGAAAGACTTTACTTTTGTAGGTCCAGAAGAAAAGTTGATTCCACCTCCAATCTTGTCTATTATTTCAATGTTTTTTAGATGGATCTTACCAATATATGTCGGAGATAATTCTTTAGTAGCCATTGCCCAACTAAAGCAATGTGCTTGCTCCCAATCATAAAATGTCTTCGGATTTTTAGTCAAGGATCTGCCATTTTTATCAAATGATAAATCAGACATAAAAATAGTTCCGATATTAGGAGAATTTTTCAAATAGTGATAAAACATTTTTGTATACCTACCAAATCTCTGAGTCTTCCCGTCTAACTCTCTAAAAATGGTTTTGTCTTTACCTGCCCCAAAAACAATTAGATTTTGATTTGCTTTTTTCATGTTTATGCGAACAGCCGTTTGATCTGTTTCTGGATTACGCTCTCCTATAAGATATACTCCTTCTGGGAGGAATAATTTCTTATTTTTTGCAATGACATGGTCAAATGCTCTTTGTATATAAACAATATTATCTGTTCCAATACTTCCCTTTACGTTACGAACATTTATGGTTGCTCTAGTATTAATTAATACGCTCTTACTATTAATGATCTTCTCTATTTTTCCTACTAAATGTTCCTTATTAGGTCCAGCTTCAGCTACACTAAAAATCTTACCTATGTCATTCTGGTTGAAAACAGCGTCGGTTAGACTTAAAATATTACCGTTTACACTAAAATCATCTCTCTGTATCGCATCTCCTCGTGCCCCAAATTGCTCTATAGAAACAATACTTAAATCATTTATTTCTGGCATTGTAAGCACCTTATTATTGGGCACTTTTTGCCAGCTTTGTTCTTCTTTTGAAGTATCTATCATAGCTTTATCCACTGGAACGATAGTAGAATTACAAGAAAGCATAATAAAACATAGAATTGGTAAAAATAATTTCATAAGCCTTAGTTCATTTTTGAGATTTGTTCAACTAATTACAATGGTAATAATACAATTAATTATAAAATTGATTAATGTAAAGATTTCTTAATAAATGATATCGTTTATAATTCCTTAAAATTGGGGTGTACTACCGCTTCTTTAGCAATCTCTTGCTCCCAAAGCGTATTAAAGGGAATATGGAAGGTACGACACCCTATTTCGAGCACGGGAAGAATATCACTTTTCAATGAGTTCTCGACCGTAATAAATTGCTCTGGCTGTATATCTAGATGATTAGTAAGTATTCTATAATTGGAAGGCTTTTCACTCATACTTCAATATGATGGAAATAGTGGGCTAATCTATAAGCTATCATCTGCATCAAAGGCGATTACTTTATCCATAATTAATTAAAAATCAACAACTCACGCAACCTTTTGAACTTACGTACATCTTTAGTATATTCGTGCTCCCCTCAAATCTTATTTATTATGAAAGAAAATTACGAAAACCTAGACGGCAAACTCGTTATTGCTGTTATAGTTATTACAGGGTGTATTATATTACTCCTAGCGCCGTATATACTGAGTTAATTAGCGCACAAGCTTTTTATATTTGATACGCTTAGGAATCATATCGCCACCTAGACGATTTTTCTTATTCTCCTCATAATCTGAGAAGCTTCCTTCAAAGAAATACACTTGGCTATCGCCTTCAAAGGCGAGAATATGTGTACAAATACGATCTAAAAACCATCGGTCGTGACTAATCACTACGGCACAGCCTGCAAAGTTTTCCAACCCTTCTTCTAAAGCTCTTAGTGTATTTACATCTAGATCATTAGTAGGCTCATCTAGCAACAGTACATTGCCTTCTTCTCGCAAGGTCATGGCGAGATGTAAACGGTTGCGCTCACCACCAGAAAGTGTTGCTACTTTTTTATTCTGCTCACTACCTGAAAAGTTGAATCGACTCAAATACGCTCGCGAATTAACTTCGCGTCCACCCATTAATATAAGTTCTTGCTCGTCTGAGAAATTTTGCCAGATCGTTTTCTCAGGATCTATATTGCTATGACTTTGATCTACGTAAGCCAGCTGTGCAGTATCACCCACAGCAAAAGTTCCTTTATCTGGAGATTCTTCTCCCATTATCATTTTAAAGATGGTGGTTTTACCAGCACCGTTGGGACCAATAATCCCCACAATTCCTGCTTGAGGCAAGTTAAAATTAAGATCTTCATACAGTAATTTATCACCAAAAGCCTTACTTACACCACTTGCTTCTATCACATTTGTTCCTAATCGCGGGCCGTTAGGGATATAAATTTCCAGTTTTGCATCTACTTGCTTCTGGTCTTGACTCATTAACTTATCGTAATTTTTAAGACGTGCCTTTTGTTTTGTCTGGCGTCCTTTTGCTCCTTGACGTACCCAATCCAGCTCTCTTTCTAGGGTCTTCTGGCGTTTAGAAGCTGCTTTGCCTTCTTGTGCCATACGCTTAGATTTTTGATCTAACCAAGAAGAGTAGTTCCCTTTCCAAGGGATACCTTCTCCTCTATCTAATTCTAAAATCCATCCTGCCACATTATCTAAGAAATAACGGTCGTGTGTTACTGCAATCACAGTTCCTTTATATTGATCTAAGTGATGCTCTAACCAGTGTACAGACTCTGCATCTAAGTGGTTAGTAGGCTCATCCAATAAAAGCACATCTGGTTCTTGTAAAAGTAAACGACATAGTGCTACACGACGTTTTTCTCCACCAGAAAGAACACCTACTTTTTGATCTGCAGGAGGCGTACGTAGTGCATCCATAGCAATCTCTAGTTTGGTGTCTAATTCCCAGGCACCACGCGCATCTATCTCATCTTGTAATACAGCTTGACGGGCCATAAGCTTTTCCATCTTATCTGCATCACTATACACTTCTTCTAGCCCAAAAGAATCATTGATTTTATTGTACTCATCGAGTATGGCTACGGTTTCTGCAGCACCTTCTTTAACAATTTCCAACACTGTCTTTTCCGGATCTAACTGAGGTTCTTGCTCTAAATAGCCTACAGAAAACTCTTTATCTGAAGTAACATCGCCTTGATAGTTGGTATCTAATCCAGCTATAATCTTCATTAAGGTGGATTTACCAGAACCGTTAAGTCCTAAAATTCCAATTTTGGCTCCGTAAAAAAAGCTTAGGTATATTTTTTTAAGTACAGGAGTTTGTGCACCAGGATACGTTTTAGAAACGCCCTGCATTGAAAATATTATTTTTTTATCGTCGCTCATGGCAATGGTTTAAGGATTTAATGTTTTAAGGGTATAATCATATACTTAAAAAGGAATGTAAAAATACAAAATACCTTTGGCCAAATATCTATTAGAAAAAATAAACACTGCATAAAATTGAGATTGATTGAGATACTACTTCCTAGTAAGCGAGTCAGTATTCTATAGTCGTTATTCAGTATTCAGTATTCAAAAATCTCCAATCATCAATCCACAATCTTCAATCTCCAATCAACACCTGTTTCATTGCCTTGGCTTTTAGTAGACATTCCGCATACTCCTTTTCTGGGATGGACTTTGCCGTTATGGCACCTCCTACAGAATATGAAACATAGCTTTCTTCTGCATTATAAAGGATACTTCTTATAATCACATTAAAATCGAAATCACCTTCTGGTGTAAAATATCCAACGGCTCCGCTGTAGAGTCCGCGCTTAGTTTCTTCTAGCTGCTCTATAATTTTCATCGCACTCACCTTAGGTGCTCCCGTCATACTTCCCATAGGAAAAGTAGCTCTAATCACATCCACTGGCGAAATTCCTACACCTAGCTCGCACGATACTGTGGAAATCATCTGATGTACTTGTTCAAAAGAATATACCTTGCATAATTCTTCTACTTCAACAGTCCCTTTTCGGGCAATTCTAGAGAGATCATTGCGCACCAGATCGACAATCATTACATTTTCTGAGCGCTCTTTGATGTCTTGAGATAAGGCTTTCGCGAAAGCTTTATCCTCCACATCGTCCTTTCCCCTAGCTGCTGTTCCTTTTATAGGCGAACTCACAATATTCTCCCCTTTTTTCTTAAGATATCGTTCTGGCGTAGCCGAAAGTAAATAAAGTTCCTCTAGCTTGAGATAAGTTGCAAAGGGTGCCTTACTTATCCTATTTAAATGTTGATAGGTCGTAAGCGGATTGATGGTAGCTCGAGCAAAAAACTCTTGACAAAAATTAGCTTCATAAATATCACCTCTGTAAATATGAGAAAGCATTTGCTGAACCTTTTCCTTATAAGCGCCTTTATGAATTTTGAGTTTGATGGATAACGACTGAGAGGTTTCTTCTGGTATTTCGTGTTTCGTGTTACGTATCTGGACGTAGTCCTCTTCCATCTCATCATCACACAGAGGCAGATATAACATAGTAAGAACACCTTCTTTAAGCAGAAAAATCTTTTTGGGTTGAAAAAATTGCAAGTCTGGAAAGCCTAGTTCATCGTCATTTTTAGATTGAAGATGCTCTACATCATTCTTAAGATCATAAGAAAGGTATCCAAATAGCCAGTCTTTTGTGGTACTCTGGTATTCTTCTAATTTATCAAAAGCTCCAAAATAATCTGTCTTGATACTTGTAAATGCCTCAATGGCTAGGATAGCATCGTACTCCTTATAATTCTGATGCTCATAGCAATTACTGTCCAACCAGATAACTTCTTCATACTGCTGTGCCCATTGCAAAAGCTGCTCTTTGAGCGTGTCAAGATCTGTATAGGTATGTTTGTTTTTGGTGCGATTCACAACTGTAAAAATACGTATAACTTTGTAGGGCAAAAATGATAGAATACTATTAATTTTACCTCATAAGGCAGGCATAAAATTTCTGCATACGGTATAAATATGAACTCACAACCTAATAATCCTCTTCACGGAGTCAAGCTTTCAGATATACTAGAATTTTTAGTCGAGAAATACGGCTTTAAAGAACTTAGCTACCAAGTAAATATTAATTGTTTTAAACAAGACCCTTCGATCAAATCTAGTCTTAAATTTCTGCGAAAAACAGCTTGGGCAAGAGAAAAAGTGGAGCAGTTATATTTACAATCTATAGACTAATAAAAATGGGTTCGAAAAAGGTTTATTTGGCGAAAGCCAATTTACACCCATACGTCTAAACCAAATAAATAGTATCTTTAAATTAATAACAAAAAAAATATGGCGCCTAATAAAGATTTTTCTCAATATCGCAATAGTTTATTTAGACATCTAGACGGAATTGTAACCGCTCCTTCTGCCTATGAATTGCATAGTAAAGGGGTTACAGACTATCTTTTAGAAAAGAAAAAAGTTGCTCTGATTGAAATCACTAAAAAGTTTAAAGCAAACGAAGGCTATCTTAACGTTGCCCTGCATACACTATGCTCACAAGGATGGCTCGAGCAACATATAAGTAATACCACCAATACGATTACTTATGCCACTAATGAGAAAAGTGCTTTGGTTTTTCCTTTGTTTCAAGCTTATCGTGATGTGGTTGAGCTTCTGCGACTCTCTACAGACTATAATTACCGCAGGATTGATGTGCCGCCGTTTTTAACCCTAGAGTCTATAGTAGAAAAATATAAGAACAATTACGGATTTTCAAAGCCTAAGAATGCGGTAGAAAAAGAATTACAACACCAAATACTAAAGCATATAGAAGGTATTATTTTAGGTCCTACGCTCGTAAATCTTGCTATGAACGGGATGTTTCACAAATATTTTATGCAAGCGAGCTTTAAGAGTGAAGAGTTTCACGAAGACCCCAAAAACTTTGAACGTCTCCTGGATATTCTAGCCTATTTTGAGATTTTTGAAAAGTCCAAAAACACCTATCGAGTAACGGAAAAAGGATTGTTTTTTGCCAAGCGAGCCAGTGCTTATGGTGTTACCGTATCCTATATCCCAACACTCAGAAAACTAGACGACCTCATTTTTGGCAAGGCTACGGCTGCTAAGGAAGCAGGAGATGGGAATAAAGAAGGACATGTAGATCGTGCTATGAATGTTTGGGGAAGTGGTGGCGCACATAGTAGCTATTTTAAGGTAGTAGACCAGATTATTATAGATTTATTTAATAAACCTATCGAGCAACAGCCTAAAGGTATCCTAGATATGGGATGCGGCAATGGAGCCTTTCTTACGCACCTTTTTGATGTCATTGAACATCAAACTTTACGAGGTAAACATCTCGATGAGCATCCCCTTATTCTAGTAGGAGCAGATTATAATGATGCCGCTTTAAAAATTACGAAGACCAACCTTATACAAGCAGATATCTGGGCAAAAGTGGTATGGGGAGACATAGGCGATCCCGATAGACTAGCAAAAGACTTAAAGGAAGATTATGGCGTTGCCTTAGGTGATTTACTCAATGTGCGTTCTTTCTTGGATCACAACCGCATCTGGAAACAGCCATCTATGGATCTTGCGCACATAAGCACCTCAACGGGAGCTTTTGCTTACGAAGGCGTACGTTTATCCAATAATGCTGTGGAGGCCTCTCTAGCCGAGCATTTTAAGGCTTGGGCGCCGTACACAAACAAATTTGGTTTATTATTGATAGAGCTCCATACCGTGCCTCCAGCGATAGTTGCTCAAAACCTAGGTCGAAGCGCAGTCACGGCCTACAATGCCACACACGGATACTCCGATCAATACATTGTTGAGGCTCCTATTTTTGAAAATGTTTTAGAAACTATTGGTCTTGTTAAAAATGATACGCTTTCGCGAAAATTCCCAGACTCAGAACTGGCAACGGTTACCGTGAATTTGTTTGGGGCTTGATACGGAATTAAAAATTATGAATGAACAATTTTTTCTCTATCGAAAGTTCAGCACTTTCGATAGAGCCCAGTACATAAAACTACTTTTTGAAAATAATGGCATTGAAACTAGAATTGGTGACAATGTAGCCCCTGTTGATGTAACTTTTTCGACGGGCAGAAATGCTACCGATCAAATAGAAATAAGGATTAAAACTGATGATTTCATTAAGGCAGATATGCTTTTAGGTCAGGAAGCGGAAAAAGATTTTAATAGCCTAGATCCCAACTATTATTTATACGCATTCACTAATGAAGAATTATATGACATTCTATTAAAATCTGATGAGTGGAACATTTTTGATTATAGACTTGCCCAAAAGATATTAATTGAAAGAGGCAAGCCCATTGATGAAGAGCTCTTAACGATTTTAAAGAAACAACGCCTTAAAGATCTTTCTAAACCAGAAAATAACCAAAAGATGTGGATTGCTTCTGGATATATTATGGCTCTATTAGGCGGTTTTTTTGGTATTGTAATAGGATATATGCTCTGGACACAAAAAAAAACACTTCCTAATGGAACGAAAGTGTACTCTTTCAAAAAATCAGATAGAGTACACGGTCAACAAATAACAATTTTAAGTATTCTAACATTTATATTTTATATCGTGCTCAAATTTGTGATAATCCTATAATTCCTTCGCCTCTTCCCAGAACAAATCTATCTTCGTCAGCGTCTTTTGTTTTGCAAAAGAACATCCTCAACAACTACAGTAGTTGTAATCCTTCTTTCTCCCATAAAAATACCCTTTTTAATTTCTAATGTTGCATATTGCAATTTCTTAACTATCAAAATATTGTACAATGAAATCTAAATGGCTTTACCGTGTATCTATTACTATTTTCTTTTTTGCAGTATCCATTTATTCATATGCTCAAAATTTAGAGGATAATGAAGCCAATAATAAACGTGTAGAAAATTTTGGAAATGCATTAGAAATGTCAATTTATGATGAAAATAGCGAGGCATATCTGGCCTTATTTTCTATAGAAGATTTTCGTGCTAAATTAGAAGATGAAGGCTCTAATAACAGTCAATATAGAAAAGGGTTTATCCAAGGTGTTGTAGGCGCGGTAAGCAAACTTCCTGAGCGAATAATCGAGGATACTAAGGATGGTTATTATGATTTTGTAAATTACTATTACAATAGTGACGACCAGAATTATCATGTGCTATTCAGACTCTACAACCCTTTAGGAGGAATTAATTATCACGATTATGTGCTTGTTCAGGGCTCAGATAGTGAAAATCTATTGTTTTCTGATATGTATATATACTTATCAGGTGAAAATTTTTCTGACACATTAAAACGCCTATTTAAAGCTTCGCTTTCTACAAATAAGAAATCAACAAATAAGGAGTTTTCTAAATTACTCAAAGTGATAGCATCATATAATTCAGGTAATATTGAACAGAGCCTTTCGTATGCCGATAATATTCAAGGTCCTCTAGCAAAAGACAAATTTTTTATGATTTATAAAAGTATAATTGCATCTCAATCGAGTGAAGATGCATATTTAGAATCTTTAAAAAATTTAGTCACCGTTCACAATGATGACCCCACAATTAATCTAAACAAAATTGATTACTATCTCTATGTAGAAGAATATGCAAATGCTAAAGTAGCCATAGAACAACTTATGGAAGAAACGCAAGACGATTTTTTGCATTTACTTTTAGGAAACTTATCTATGGAACAGAATAAATTTACAGAAGCGCAAAATTCTTTTAAATATATCATAGATAATTATGAAGGCTTTTTTACAGGTCAAATTTCATATTTTACTGCCTTAGTAAGTAATGAAAACCTTAAAGAAGCAATAGAATATCTCGAGACATTGACTCTAGAATATGATAAAAATGACTTGGTAGATTATATAGAAGAACCCGAGGCAGATGGCTCGAACATTTATGATGATTTTATCAAAACAAAATACTATAAAGAATGGAAAGAGCTATAGTTTCTTAGCCTCTTCCCAAAACACGTCCATCTCAGCCAGGGTCATATCAGATAGGTTTTTATTGAGTGCTTTGGCCTTGCCTTCTAAATATTGAAAACGTTGGATAAACTTTTTATTCGTACGCTCTAAGGCACTTTCTGGATCTACCTTAAGAAAACGGGCATAATTAATCATAGAGAAAAGCACATCGCCAAACTCAGCTTCTATCTTATCTTGATTAGATTCGTTTATTTCGTACTGGAGTTCTCCCAGTTCTTCTTGCAATTTTTCAAATACCTGCTGTGGCTCTTCCCAATCAAAGCCTACGCCAGATACTTTATCCTGTACACGATTAGCTTTGACCATCGCTGGCAATCCTTTAGGCACTCCTTCTAAAACCGATTTTTTTCCTTCTTTGAGTTTTAGTTTTTCCCAGTTGCGCTCTACTTCCTTCGCATCTGCCACATCGATGTCTCCATAAATATGAGGATGGCGTGAGATCAATTTATCCGAGATACTATTAGCCACATCTGCAATATCAAAATCTTGGGTCTCGCTACCTATTTTTGCATAAAAAACAATATGCAATAGGAGATCGCCTAGCTCCTTCTTCACTTCTTCTAAATCATTCTCTAGAATAGCATCGCCCAGCTCGTAAGTCTCCTCAATAGTAAGATGTCTGAGTGTTTGTATCGTTTGTTTTTTATCCCAAGGACAGCCCACACGGAGTTCGTCCATAATGGTAAGTAAGCGGTCAAAAGCGTCGAGTTGTTGTTGTCTAGTGTTCATTGCCTATAAAACTAAAAAAGCCTTTACAAAATGAATGTAAAGGCCCTATTGTTTTATTAAAAGTTATGCACTACTCTTCTTCGTCGCTTGTGGTTTCAGAAAAGTCCATCATTCCTTTGCGCTGCAAGATATTATACCATTGCACTACCTTTTTAATATCACTAGGATAAACGCGATCCTCATCGTAATCTGGGATAAGATTAAAGAAATACTCTTCTAACTCATCTTTAGATACTTTATGACTTATCGTTTGTTCGCCACTTTCTTTCTCCTTAATTTTCTCAAAAACCTCACGTAAAGGCATTTCTGCAGTAGTGGTGTAAATGGCTATTTCAGAAAGCACACTTACATTATGACGTATCCCAACAGATAGTTTCTTTCCATCGAGTAAGGACTCCGTAAGAAATCCTCCTCGCGTTTGCGCCTTTAGAGAATATATACCGGGTTTACCTGAAATGGCTATTACTTTATCTAAACTCATCCTTTATTTTTAATTTTCAAGGCAAATATGCGGTGCTCCATTTACTTTTCAAAACTATTTGTCGCCCTTTATGATCAATTTTTACAAATTTTAACTTATCGCTTTTTTGACATCGCAGGAAAACGCATTCTATAGTCTGCACTGCATTTTCCTTTTGAGATATTAGTGAGCTTGCCTTTTATCAAACGCTTCTTAAGACTGGATAATTTATCTGTAAATAATATACCTTCTATATGATCATACTCGTGTTGTATCACACGCGCAATTAGGCCCTCATACGTTTCTGTATGTTCCTTAAAATTTTCGTCCTGATAACGCAGTGTCACTTTGGGTTGTCTAAAAACATCTTCATTAATACCAGGAATGCTCAAACACCCTTCAGAAAAGGCCCACTCGTCGCCTTCTTCTTCAAGAATTTCTGCATTAATAAAAGTTTTTTTAAAGTTGCCTAATTCCTTTTGCTCTTCCTCAGTAAAGCCTTCATCTGCAGCAAAGGGTTCTGTATCTACCAGAAATAATCTAATAGGCAGGCCTATTTGTGGTGCTGCAAGGCCTACTCCTCTAGCTCCATACATCGTTTCGTACATGTTCTCGAGTAGTTCCTTAAGCTTAGGATACTCTGGTGTAATGGCTTTTGCCTTTTTCTTCAAAACGGGATCTCCGTAGGCTACAATAGGTAAAATCATAGTTTATTTATTGTACAAATAATCTTGTAATATTATAGTAGCACTTATTTGATCAACAAGTGCTTTATTTTGTCTTTTTTTCTTCCCAATTCCGCTATCTATCATCGTCTGGAAAGCCATTTTAGAGGTAAATCTTTCGTCTTGACGAATAATGGTGAGGGATGGAAATGTTTTTATCACGCTTTCGCGAAAGCGTACGATATCCTCTTCCACATCTGACGCTTCTCCACTCATACGTTTGGGTTCCCCTATTACCATCGCTTCTACCTTTTCTTTAGCAAAGTACTCCTTAAGAAAAGAAAGTAGACCCTTAGTGGCAACTGTAGTCAATCCAGAAGCAATAAGTTGTAACTCATCTGTTACCGCTATGCCCGTCCTTTTTGTCCCATAATCTATCGCAATAATGCGCGCCATTTTCCAAATTTGTGCAAAAATACATAAATCAGCCCGTAAAGACTATTGTTTTACATTTAACAAGATAAGGAAGATTTGTGTCAGATTTTGAACATATCATCTTGTTTAAACCCCTCTTGAAACTTTATCTTTGCACTGCATTATCAGTAATAATTGCGATAAGGTGGAGGAGACCTGCCTGCCGGCAGGCAGGTTTCCACCTTCGCAATTCAATATACTTCTGCAGAGGTGGAAGGTTTGTTAAACTAATATCAATTGCGATAAGGTGGAGGAGATTTCCGCCTACGCGGAAATTAATTATATGACCCAATTACAAAACATAATAGAACAAGCTTGGGACGATCGCTCTCAACTTACAAATGAAGTAACTATAAACGCCATACGAGAAGTAGTAGATATGCTAGATCGCGGTACGCTGCGCGTGGCAGAACCTACATCGAATGGATGGCAAGTGAATGAGTGGGTAAAAAAAGCAGTTGTGCTTTATTTCCCAATCCAAAAAATGGAAACGCTAGAAGCAGGTATTTTTGAGTATCACGATAAAATTCCATTAAAAAGAGATTATGAAAACAGAGGGATACGTGTTGTACCCAATGCTGTGGCTCGTCACGGAGCCTATATTTCTAGTGGTACTATATTAATGCCTAGTTATGTAAATATAGGTGCTTATGTAGATGAAGGAACCATGGTAGATACTTGGGCAACCGTAGGTAGCTGCGCGCAGATTGGTAAAAACGTACACTTAAGTGGTGGTGTAGGTATAGGAGGTGTTTTAGAACCGCTACAAGCTTCTCCTGTAATCATAGAAGATGGTGCTTTTATAGGAAGCCGTTGTATCGTGGTAGAGGGTGTACACGTAGAGAAAGAAGCTGTTCTCGGTGCTAATGTAGTGCTTACTATGAGTACAAAAATTATAGATGTAACGGGTGACGAACCTCTAGAAATGAAAGGTCGTGTTCCTGCTCGTTCTGTAGTGATTCCTGGAAGTTATACTAAAAAATTCTCAGCAGGAGAATATCAAGTACCTTGCGCTTTAATTATTGGGAAGCGTAAAGAGAGTACCAATAAAAAAACATCGCTTAATGATGCTTTAAGAGAGTATGATGTAGCGGTATAACATCTTTTTATTGAAAGTTTTAATTATACAGCAAAAAATGATAGGCGACGTTTTAACGTCGTCTATCTTATGTGAAGCCTTGAAGAATCGCTATCTCAAAAGCGAGATTCATTACCTCATTAATAGTCATACAGCCGCTGTACTAGAGAACAATCCTTTTATAGATAAGCAAGTGCTCTTTACACCAGAAATGGAAGAGAGTTTGTCATTAAGAAATGGGCTTAAAAAAGCGCTTAAAAATGAAAAGTACGATGTAGTTATTGATGTATATTCTAAATTGGGTAGCGCAGAAATTACCAAAGCAACAGCTGCCCAATTACGCGTAGGTTACAAAAAATGGTATACAAAATGGGCATACACACATCATTTTACCTATGATAAAAGTCCTAAAACCCAAGCTGGGTTGGCCATAGAAAATAGAATGAAATTGCTGGCTCCTCTCAAGGAAAATTTTCCAGCATTCCTAAAACCAAAAATTTATCTTACCACAACTGAAAAATCACTAGCCTTAGAACAATTACAAAATGCAAGCATACAAGTAGACAAACCATTATTAATGATTTCCCTTCTGGGTAGTTCTGAAGACAAAACTTATCCTTTAGCGTATATGGCTAAAATTCTTGATAATGTAGTAGCTAATCATAAGGCACAGCTAATTCTTAATTATATACCCAAACAGCTCGATCAGGTAAACCAACTATTAGCTTTAGTACAAGATGATACGCGAGCTAGTATTTTTGATAAAGTTTATGGTAAAAGTTTACGAGAATTTCTCGCCTTAACTAGCCATTGCCATGCTATGATAGGCAATGAAGGTGGCGCAATTAATATGGCCAAAGCACTAGAAATTCCTACTTTTTCGATTTTTTCTCCCTGGATAACTCGAGAGGCCTGGGACTTGTTTGGAAATGAGCTAAACGCTTCTTTTCATCTTAAGGATGTCCAGCCCCATATTTATTCAAATCATACAATTAAACAGCTCCGGAAGGATAAGGATTCTATGTACCTTAAAATGCACCCTTCAGAAATAATAGGAAAAATAGATACGTTCTTGTCTCGCAATTTATCGTTCTAAACTATCTCCTTT
>CAZXMY010000030.1:0-13409 GCA_964641325.1 uncultured Flavobacteriaceae bacterium
GTGTAGGGCATAACTCTTTGGATCAAACTACAATTACTAACCATAATGTATTTCAATCTGTTGTTGCAAAATACAACTTGGGCAACCCATCTGTTTTTGCCATATTAGAAACAGATACCCAACTCTGGATAGGTACTACCAGTGGATTACTCATCACAGATAAAGCGAGCGAGCGATACATCCATTATCCTGGACTAAGATCGCGTTCTATTATAGATGATTCTAAAGGCAGCATATGGGTAGGCACAGGAGAAAATATCTTAATTTTTGAAAAAAACAGTTTTGACTACGATAGGCCTCGTTTTCAAACTATGCGGGAATTAAAAAGTGATAAAGCAGTGATTGCTAACCCTAATATTAGGAGTATTTACAAGGACAATAGTAAGCAAATGTGGGTAGTCACCTACAATATGGGAGTCTATAAATTAAGAGAACATAAGAATAACAATGAATTATACTTTGATGCTTATTTTACTGGTGAGGATGCCACAAAAATACCATCACCCTTTACCATAAATATTAACCAAGACTTAGATAACAATTACTGGCTTACTACCCAAAAAGGACTAAGTAAACTTTCTTTTCAAGCCTCGCGGCTTACTGTCAAGAACTATTCAGAACAAGACGGCCTTGCCGCAAGTGGTGTGTTAAGCACCTTTGTAGATAGTGGTGGGAATCTTTGGGTCGCGACAAGAAAAGGACTTAGTAAATACGAGAAAGAACAGGATCAATTTATTTCATATAACAAACGTGATGGCTTATCTAATACCTTTGTTTACAATATTTTAGAAGACAATGACAATAAGCTCTGGCTTTCAACAAATGGCGGGTTATTTCGGTTTGATCCCTCCACTTCTTTTTTTGCAAACTACACCCCAAAAGATGGTCTGCAAAGTATAGAATTTAATTTAGGTGCTGCTTATAAGAATACAGATGGGATGCTCTATTTTGGAGGCATAGCAGGTTTAAATAAATTTGACCCATCTAGAATTGGCCTATTAGATAAGCAAAGTCTTATACAATTTACCTCTATAAAAAGTCAAGAAACACAGCTACTCTCAAGTCTAGAGAAACAAACCACTTTAAAGACCGCATACAACACTTTCCCACTTTCGTTTTCCTTTGCAGCAAGAGATTATAGACCTTCTAAAAATATTCAATATCAATATAGACTCCTGCCAGATAATACAACTTGGAACGACTTAGGCGCAAAAAATAATATTCAGCTTTTATCGCTAGGCTCAGGAAATCATACGCTACAAATACAAGGACTTTCACGAGGAATCGCTTGGTCGCAAGAACCACTGCAATTGGATATCACCATCACGCCGCCGTGGTACAAAAGCAGCTTGGCCTATTTTGTTTATCTCCTACTTTTTCTCACCGGAGTTTATATTTATTATAAAATTGCTTTGCAGCGAAAGCTAGCCGGACAAGAAGCAAAAAGACTGCAAGATCTCGATGATTTAAAGTCTAGATTTATCACAAACATTACACACGAATTTAGAACACCATTAACGGTCATATTGGGATATGTCCAGAATCTAAAACCTAAACTAAAGAAAACTGCTATAGCATCAGATGAGCTATTAACCATTGAAAAAAACAGTGAAAATTTACTTGGACTCGTTAACCAAATGCTAGACCTAGCTAAACTTGAGCAGGGCAGACTCAAGGTAACCTATTACAAAAATGATATTGCCGCTTACGCGAAAGTACTTTTAGAAAGCTTTGAAAGCTATGCCCTCGAAAAAGAAATAAACCTCCATTTTCATTCCTCTTTACAAGACCCTAATTTAGATTATGATGAAGAAAAACTGAGACAAATCCTTACTAATCTGGTGAGCAATGCTATAAAGTTTACAGAGAATAAAGGCAGTGTAACTGTCGCTCTTACCGAAAATGAAAACAACCTCAACATAGAGGTCCAAGACACAGGTTCTGGAATACCAGCAGAAGATTTACCGCAAATATTTGATCGTTTTTATCAAGTCGAAAACAATAGTTTTAAAGTGTCACAAGGCACAGGTATAGGCCTCGCTCTTACCAAAGAGCTCACGCAATTAATGAACGGTAGTATTACCGTCAAATCCATACTAAACGAAGGAACCACGTTTAGGATAACGCTACCTATTTCGCGCAAAGCGACATACAAAGAAATCACGATACCCAAAAGCAATGTGATTACCCAACATATTTATGTGCCAGAAAAAGAAAGTGTCTCCGTTCCTGAGGACGCTCCATTAATACTTGTGGTAGAAGACAATAAAGATATGTCGCGTTATATCGTTTCTTGCTTGCAAGAAAATTATAATATAGAAGTAGCCTATAATGGCAAAAAAGGATTGGAAAAAGCACTAGAAATAACGCCAGATATTGTTCTGAGTGATGTAATGATGCCCGAAATGGATGGTTTTGAAATGACCAGACAGTTGCAAGGACTAGAAGCCACAAACCATATTCCTGTCGTCCTGCTTACCTCTAAAGCCTTGCAAGAAGATAAGATGGAAGGATTAGAAAGCGGTGCAGAAGCATATCTAAACAAACCCTTCCAAAAAGCCGAATTACTTTTAAGATTAGAAAAACTAATTGCAAAGCGCAGACTACTACAAAGTAAATACCGTGTAACCGACCTTCTCGAACCCAAAAAAGCATTAACCCAAAAACTCCCAGATAAAAATAGAATTTTTCTAGAAAAAGCGATCTCGTTAATTGAGAAGGAGCTGGAAAATCCAGAATTTACTCCAAGCCGACTTGCACAAGAATTGGCTTTAAGCGACTCACAGCTATACCGTAAATTAAAAGCAATTACAAATACCTCTACAGCCTTATTTATGCGCGGTGTTCGTTTAGAAAAAGCGAAGGGATTATTGCTCACAACAGATAAAACCATCTCAGAAATTGCCTATGAAACAGGGTTCACAGACCCCAATTGGTTTGGAAAAGCCTTTAAAGAGCAGTTTGAAACTACTCCATCTGTTTTTCGCAAATCCAGTAATAACGGCGTTTAGCAAGGCTTTGCAAGAATAGCACCCTAGCTTGACAAAATACTACCCTTTATAAATAACCTCTTAAAGTAGTTTTGTCTCATAATTAACACCAAATATTATGAAAACATCATCTATTCTTATCGCACTTCTCATTGTAAATTCTGGATTTTTTGCAGGTCACCTTATTGTACAATTTATTGGAGCCATTAATCCATTTATAATAGGAGGAGTAGAAATTGCATTGGGAGCGGCCTACTATGGTCATATGGTTCTAAGAGATGTAAGAAAAGCTTTTGAGGTTGAAATTACACTCTAAATAGGATTCCAGGTTTACAATTATTATTACTATAAAGTAGGCTAACCTAATCATCCTTGCGTCAGAGACAAAAACGTAATTCGTAAACCTCTGATTTTGTTTGCGCCCATAATTACAAACCCAACATAAAGAACCTTAACCTACTTCGCTGGCATAAAAACAATACATTAATATTATGCAATCCCAATACATTATAATCTTAGTCTCGTTTTTTACCCTTAACACAATTGCTCAAGTAGGTATAGGTACGACGAGCCCCCAAGCCACATTGGACATTCCAGCATCAAGTCCGACCACACCCAGTGCAGTAGACGGAATCTTAATACCACGTATTGACGAATTCCCTGTTGTTAATCCTGCAATGGCACAAGACGGAATGATGGTCTTTGTGACGGGAAATGGAACACCTGCACGTGGCTTTTATTATTGGAATAACGTCACAGCAGCGTGGATACTCCTTAATAATGGTGGCGGTGGCACAGATGACCAGCAAATAGATGTGCTTAACCTTAACGGTACTACCCTAGAAATCTCCTTAGAAGATGATGGTGTGGCAACGCAAACCCTAGATTTGTCGTCTTTAGGCGGTGCACAGCGTATTAATAATCTCTTAGACGGTAAGTCTGATTCTGACGGCACAGAGAATGGCTCTTCTATATTTTTAGGAGAAAATGCAGGAAGTACAGACAATGCTACAGACAACCGCAACATAGGAATAGGCTTCGAATCGCTAAACACCAATATTAACGGACAAAATAATATCGCTATTGGTTATCAATCTCAATTAAGCAATAGAGCAAGTAACAATATAGGCATAGGTAATTTTACCTTAAGCAATGTCATAGGGCAAGGTTTTAGAAATATCGCCATAGGCCAAAATGCGCAAATGGCTACTACTGCAGGAGATGACAATGTGGCCATAGGCGACAACGCCATGGTTGCAAATACATTAGCTAGATTTAACGTAGCCATTGGAACCCGATCCTTAACATCTACGACTACAAATGGGCAAAACACAGCCGTCGGACACGAATCATTAATGGCAAATACAGGAGGCACCAATACCGCTATTGGTTTTGAAGCTTTAACATCTAACATCACTGGTATTGACAATGTAGCCTTAGGTCATCAAGCGGGTGTCGCAAATAGTGGCAATGGCAATGTATTTCTAGGTAAAAGCGCCGGAGGATTAGAAACCACAGCGAGCAACAGACTCTATATAGAAAACTCTAATGCAAATGCAGACAATGCGCTAATATATGGAGAATTTGATAATGATGTCTTACGGACTAATGGTGAGTTACAAATAGGTAATCCTGTAACATCGGGCTATGCTTTCCCTTTAACAGATGGTACAGCCAACCAAGTGTTAACTTCTGATGGAGCAGGACAATTAAGCTTTGAAACCGTGGCTACAGCCACAGATACAGATGACCAACAAATAGATGTTTTAAATCTTAACGGCACTACTCTAGAAATTTCCATAGAAGATGATGGTGTGGCAACTCAAATACTTGATTTATCGCCGTTGTCAGGTGTAGAACGTATTAACGATCTTATTGATGGAAGATCAGATAATAATGGCTCTTCCATCTTTATAGGTATTGATGCAGGGCAAAATAATGATGGAAGTTTTAATAGCAATGTGGGTATAGGATTTCGTTCTTTAAGGCTAAATACTTCAGGAACTGATAATACTGCTATAGGTTTTGAGTCATTATTGGACAATACAACAGGAATTCGCAATACAGCGATAGGAACTGAGACTCTTAGCAATATTACATCAGGCCATAATAATGTCGCTATTGGCTTCAATTCATTACGGTTTAGTAATGCAGGCGATGGTAACGTCGCGATTGGGAGAGAAGCTGGACGTTCAAATAATGGTAGTGGTAATATTTTCATTGGTGATAGAGCAGCTCGTTTTGAAACAACAGCTAGTAATAAACTTTATATTGCAAACTCTAGTACAACATCTCCACTAATATATGGAGAATTTGATAATGATGTCTTACGGACTAATGGTGAGCTTCAAATAAACAATCCAACGACTACCGGTTATGCTTTTCCTACTATTGATGGTGCAGCCAACCAAGTGCTAACGACTAATGGCGCAGGACAATTAAGTTTTGAAAATCCTTTTGGCGTCGAACGAATTAACGATCTTATTGATGGAAAATCAGATAATGATGGAACACAAGACGGCTCTTCCATCTTTTTAGGTATTGATGCAGGTCTTATTGATGACGGAAGCGATAATAGAAATGTGGGGCTAGGTTTTAATTCTTTAAGGCTAAACACCTCTGGTTTTAACAATGTTGCAGTAGGTCATGAGTCATTATCAGTTAATACAACTGGCGGCACTAATAGTGCTCTTGGCTATAGAAGTTTAAGGCAAAACACCTCTGGACTTTTAAATACTGCAATAGGTGCATCGTCACTGCTTAGCAATACAACGGGAATTCGAAATAATGCCCTAGGAGCTAGCAGTTTAGGCACGAATACAACTGGGAATGAAAATGTAGCTATCGGAGTCTCTGCATTATTTTTGAATACAACCGGGAATGAAAATGTAGCTTTAGGGCATCAAGCCGGTTTTAATAACAATGGTAGCGGTAATGTTTTTTTAGGAAGAAGAGCAGCACAATTAGAAACAACAGCAAACAACAAACTCTATATAGAAAACAGTAGCTCAGATACTCCTTTAATCTATGGCACATTCAATACCGACGAAGTGGGCATTAATTGGAATTCTGCCGTAGCCTTACCCAATACCTTATCTGTAAACGGTAATGCTTCCAAAACAACAGCCGGTGCCTGGCTTGCTAACTCAGACGCGCGATTAAAAAAAGACATTAAAACAATGGATAGTCAAGCGATGTTGGATAAAGTACTGGCAATGCGTGGGGTTACCTATTTCTGGAATGACGATAAGACAGGTTTAGAGCGACCCGACACCATACAATACGGTTTTATTGCACAAGACTTGCAAGAGATATGGCCTACTAAAGTAAGTGAAGATGGGCAGGGCTATTTACAAACCGCATATGGCGATTATGATGCCATGTTTGTAGCCGCTTTTAAGGCGCAACAAGAACAAATAGACCAACTTAAAAAGGAAAATCAAGACCTAAAAAATCAAGTAAATGTATACGCCTCTCTAGAGGTGCGATTACAACAACTCGAAGAATTGCTAAAAACTTCGGCATCCCCAAATCCAGAAGAAACTAGTAAAGAATAAGAATTGTTTTGTTTTTAGAAAGATATCGTAAACTTTCTAAACCTAAGAAAGCGTCACTTATGGGAGAGTGGCGCTTTTTTCTTTGAATGACTTGGTCATAGCATAACCCAAACCCATAGTACTACAGGTTTGTCCATATACAAATCAATTTTATATAGATTATACTAAGAAAAACCACCCAATAAATCGTTGTAAAACGTGATATAATCTACAATGACAGAATACTACCCGTAATTGAATAGATAGTCCTTATCTCTAGAATGCCGTCCTAATAAATTTGTAGCATACTAAAACCAAAACATATTATATCATGAAAAAAACTTTACTCCTTAGCCTTTTAGCAAGCTCCTCTGTCTTACTTTTTGGACAAACCACACCCATTCCCGATCCTATATTTGAGCAACGTCTAATAAATTTAGGCATTGACACAAATGGCCTTAATGGAAACATTCTAAATGCAGATGCAGAAGCAGAGACAGAGTTATTCTTAAATTTTGAAGACATTAATGACCTTACAGGAATCGAGGCATTTATAAACCTTACATCATTGCAATGCCAGTCTAACAACTTGACCAGTATAGATCTCTCTGCAAATACCCAATTAACTTTTATTAATTTAGGAAACAATGATCTAACCTCCATTGACACCTCGTCTAACACGGCATTAACTTCACTAAGCGTTTGGGGTAATGACTTAACCAGTCTAGACACATCCCAACTTACCGAATTAGTATTCTTAAATTGCAATAGTAACAGTGACTTAAACTCATTAGATATTTCTAACAATCCATTATTAGAGTCATTTACATCTGACTTTACAAACCTCTCATCTTTTAATACTACCCAAAATCAAAATCTAATAGATCTCTCTGTAAGAGGTAATAATCTCACCACTATAGACCTAAGTAATAATACCCTATTAGAAGAATTAGACCTTGGAGTAAATAATATAACAAGTATTGACGTATCCAATAATCCGTTATTGAAAAGTTTTGCCATAAGTGATATTAATACGCTGGATATTTCAGTAAATACCCAGCTGGAGTATTTATTCCTATCGGGTACGAGCCTTAACAACCTAGATCTTTCTAATCAACCAACACTTAAGGTATTGGAAATTAGTTTTAGCGCTCTTACAAGTCTAGACCTATCCAACCAGCCACTTTTAGAAGTATTACAGTGTAGACAAAATGATCTTACCGAACTAGATCTTTCTGCTCAAGGTGCATTAACCGAGTTAAACTGTAGCCTTAACGACCTTAATTATCTTAATATGCAAAACGGCAACAATACTAATGTTACTAATTTCAATGCCTTAGACAATCCTAATCTCCTGTGCATTCAAGTAGACGATGTGGAGTTCAGCAATGCAAACTGGACAGACGTGGATCCAGAAGTCAGCTTTAGCGAAGACTGTGCGCTAGCTGTTAATGATTTTACATTGCAAGCAAATCTTTCCTTATTTCCTAATCCAGCAAATACCTTAGTCCAAATAAACACGAGTAATGATACTCCTCTTACCCAAATAGAACTCTATACGGTGGCAGGAAAAAAAATAACTATTCCGTTAGCCTTAAATAATACAATAGATATTAGCCATTTGTCTCAAGGCATATATCTATTGGTTGCTCATACGCTTGATGAGAGGGCAACAAAAAAACTTATTGTACAATGAAAATGATTATGCTCAAATAATAATAAAACATATAGCATACCCAACTCAGATAGCATCTAAAATGTCTATCTTTTAAAAGCGTCACTTATGGGAGAGTGGCGCTTTTTTCTTTTTATGCGAACTTATAAACAAGTGGCATTATTTTAAACACAACTTCTTATTTTTGGATGCTTACGCTACTGTCTGCCGTCAGGCAGGTTCGCGAACCTACCTATGCGGTAGGCAAGAGCGCAACTTAAAACAAAGATCGTGACCAATACCGAAGAAAATACACAGAAAAGACTTTTTTTACTCGATGCCTTTGCACTCATTTTTAGAGGCTATTATGCCTTAATTAAAAATCCCCGTATTACAAGTTCGGGTATGGATGTGAGCGCAGTGATGGGATTTACCAATTCACTGTTTGATGTTATACGCAGAGAACGCCCTGATCACCTTGCTGTCGCTTTTGACAAAGGTGGAAGTAGTGCCCGTGTAGAGGCTTTTGCAGACTATAAAGCAAATCGTGACGAAACTCCAGAAGCCATAAAAATTGCGGTACCCCATATTAAAGAGATTCTTAAAGCGATGCATATTCCTATTATAGAGCGTGAAGGCGTTGAGGCAGATGACCTCATAGGAACCCTTTCTAAACAGGCAGAAAAAGAAGACTTTAAAGTATATATGGTGACTCCAGATAAGGATTATGCCCAGCTCGTGAGCGATAATATCTTTATGTATAAACCTGCTCGTATGGGCAATGGGATAGAAATATGGGGTATTCCCGAAGTGCAAAAACGTTTTGAAGTAGAGCGTCCAGAGCAAGTTATAGACTATCTAGGGATGATGGGTGATGCCAGTGACAACATTCCTGGATTGCCAGGTGTAGGTGACAAAACAGCAAAGAAATTTATCGCCGCTTATGGTTCTATGGAAGGCTTACTAGCAAACACGCACGAGCTCAAAGGTAAGATGAAAGAAAAAGTTGAGGCAAATGCAGAGCTAGGACTTCTTTCTAAAAAACTCGCCACCATCATGCTAGACTGCGAGGTACAATTTGATGCCAAGGATTACGAACTTTCCGAACCGGATGCGGCGGCGGTAAGCAAAAAATTTGACGAACTGGAGTTTAGACGTATGAAGGATCAGTTTGTAAAGATATTTTCTGGTGAGCCTCAAACTGCTTCCCCTGCAACTGCACCTTCGGTTTCATCTACCAGTTCCAATACAAATACAAAACAGGCTGGAGCAGGGCAATTCTCACTTTTTGGTGGAGATGGAGCTGCTACCCAAGAAGCCATGGCCGCTGCTTCTGAACGAGCTACCATTACTACCACTTCTCATTTTTATCAATCTGTTGAGACTCCGCTTTCGCGAAAGCTTTTCCTTCAAAATCTCATGGCGCAATCCTCAGTTTGTTTTGATACCGAGACTACAGGATTGGATCCGCTTACGGCGACTTTAGTAGGGATTGCATTTTCTTGGGAGAAAGGAAAAGGGTTTTATATTCCCTTCCCTGAAGATCAGGAACAAGCACAGGAACTCATAGAAGAATTGCGTTCATTTTTTGAATCAGAAAACATCGAAAAAGTAGGTCAAAACCTCAAATATGATATTAAAGTCCTGGCCAAGTATCATCTAAAAGTACGTGGTAAATTATTTGATACGATGCTCGCCCACTACCTCATCAATCCAGATATGCGTCATAATATGGATGTATTAGCCGAGACCTATCTTAATTATACACCAGTATCTATAACCGAACTTATTGGAAAGAAAGGCAAGAACCAACTTTCTATGCGGGATGTACCGCTAGACAAACAAACGGAATATGCCGTAGAAGATGCAGATATCACCTGGCAACTCAAGGAACATTTTACAAAAGAATTGGAAGAAGCCGGCACGCGTAAGCTTTTTGATGAAATAGAAATTCCTCTACTCAGAGTACTTGCGGCAATGGAAATAGAAGGCATTAACCTAGACGCTACATTTTTACAAAGTTTATCGGGGGAACTTGAGGCAGATATCACGAGACTAACGAGTGAGATCTATGAAGCTGCTGGCGAAGAATTTAATATAGGATCTCCTAAACAACTAGGGGTTATTCTCTTTGAAAAAATGAAGCTGGTTGATAAACCTAAAAAAACAAAAACGGGCCAGTACTCTACGGCAGAAGATGTGCTTTCATATCTAGCAAAAGACCATCCTATTATTATGAATGTCCTGCATTATCGTGGTCTGAGTAAATTAAAATCCACCTATGTAGATGCCTTACCTACACAAGTAGCAGCAGATGGCCGCGTGCATACAGATTATATGCAAACCGTAGCCGCTACAGGCAGACTGAGTTCCAATAATCCAAATCTTCAAAACATTCCGATAAGAACAGAGCGTGGTCGCGAAGTACGTAAAGCTTTTGTGCCTAGAGATGAAAACCACACTTTACTCGCTGCCGATTACTCCCAAATAGAACTGCGCATTATCGCTGCTTTAAGTGAAGAAGAAACAATGATTAAGGCTTTCCAAAATGGAGAGGATATTCACGCTTCAACAGCTTCGCAGGTTTTTGGAGTGCCTTTAGAAGAGGTAACTCGTGAGCAACGTAGTAATGCGAAGACGGTAAACTTTGGAATTATTTATGGTGTATCTGCTTTTGGACTTTCTAACCAAACAGACTTAACCCGTAGCGAAGCAAAAGAGCTCATAGACACTTATTATATGACCTATCCTAAACTGCGCAACTATATGAGCGATCAAGTAGATTTTGCACGTGAAAATGGATATGTAAAAACGGTACTGGACAGACGTCGTTATCTTAAAAACATAAACTCTGCAAATGCCATAGTACGCGGTGCGGCAGAGCGTAATGCTGTAAATGCACCTATTCAAGGCAGTGCTGCAGATATCATTAAAATTGCAATGATTAATATTTATGATAAATTAGAGAATAGTGACTTTAAAACAAAAATGCTCTTACAGGTACATGATGAGCTTGTTTTTGATGTACCTAATGACGAGCTAGATGCCATTAAAGCATTAATTAAAACCGAAATGGAAGCCGCCTATACAATGACTGTACCGTTAGATGTAGAAGTTGGACTAGGACAGAATTGGCTGGAGGCACATTAAAAATTAAACAAACAATAACTAACACCTTAAACTATTATGGAAGGACTATTTACTATTGACAGCCTATTTACGCTGGTAATGCTTGTGTTATTGCAAGTCGTTTTAGGATTTGATAACCTATTATATATATCATTAGAGTCTAAAAAAGCTCCAGAAGAAAAACAGAGTTATGTACGTAAATTAGGCGTAGGACTTGCCATCGTCTTGCGCATCGTTCTTTTATTTGCCCTAATGTCACTCATACAATTTTTCCAAAATCCTTTTGCTGCACTACACGATAATGGGATTATGGAGTTTTCTGTAAATGTTCATAGCCTTATTGTGTTATTAGGAGGTGTTTTTATTATTTATACGGCCATTAAAGAAATCTGGCATATGATGCTCATGAAAGAACATGCAGAGATAGAAGAGTCTCGCTCTTCGGTTGGAAAAGTAATCACCTGGATTGTAATTATGAATCTTGTTTTTTCTTTTGACTCTATTCTAAGTGCTATGGCACTCACTAGTCATATGGAATTTAAAGCTCAGATGATTCTTATGTCTATAGCGATAATCGCAGGAGGTGTTTTAATGATTGTACTTGCAGATAAAGTTGCTAACTTCCTTAAAAAGAATAAAATGTATGAAGTATTAGGTCTCTTTATCCTACTCATCGTTGGGATAATGCTTCTCTCCGAAGGAGGTCACCTAGCGCATTTAACACTCTTTGGAAATCCTGTAACACCTATGAGTAAAACGACGTTCTATTTTGTAATCATAGTACTGGTATTGATAGACATCGTACAAGGGAAGTATCAGAAAAATCTCCTGAAACAAAAGGAGCACATGGATAAGAAAGAATAGTTATTATTTAGTTCGCTTTCGCGAAAGCATAACCTAAAACTATCCCAAAGGCAACTATAGCCTTTGGGGTATATTTTTTACCTGCACTTTAAAGCACAAATCGATACGTCCACTTTACAAGAAAAGTATTGCGTATTTGTTGGTCAAAGATGACGTTATCTGCCGCCTCGAAAAGCCCGTTATCAATATCGCTTATTCCTTCAATACCTTGAGACCATACCAGAAATAGTTCTGATCCCGGAATGTATTCCCATCGTAAAACAAGATTGGAACGAAACTGCACAAAGTTAAAATTAGGATCTCCAAAAACGTAATCTGTCGCGCCATCTTCATTCTCATCTACGCTGTATAAACCATCAGCAAAGGAAATTTGATTCGAGTTAAATACAGATACACGTTCATTTAAATCTTCGGCGGCGGCATTGGTTACAAAATTAAAATTGTTGTACTGTGCTTTAAAAATAAAGGGCTGACCATAATATTGTATAGTAAGATTAGGATTAATACTATAGTTAATTCGCAAGGTCATGCTCAGACTTTCATTATCTATTTCACCTGTAATGTATCGTGTATTTTCACCAAAATTTGTTTGAGTAACATACTGCGTTTTATTAGGATTTTGTTCATACTCATTAACCAGAGACAGATTTAAGTTATCTAAAGGTTGATAGAAAAAACGCAATACATAACGCCTAAACTGGAAATTGTTTTGTCTCGCTTGTGAATACACATAACCTGCGTGCATTGAAAACTTTTTGCGACCATCTGTACCGGAAAAAAGGAAAGCAAAATTCTCATCAGAAAAACGCCATCTATCACCACCTCTCAAAAAGGTATTGGTGAAAATTCTAGGTTTATGTCCTGCTCCTAATTCACTCCACCAGTTATTTTTCCAATTTACAAAACCATTTAAGTCATATTGAATACGGTTGTAATTCCCTTCAAAATCAAACTCTGTAGATTGTCCTAACCCAACATTTGCCTGTCTAAACCAGCTTGTAGGCTTATTCCATAAACGGCGCACATTTGCATACTGCCGTATTTGATCTGCCTGACGAAGAAATCCAATATCATTAAGCTCTAATTCAGGAGATCTAAAATTCCCGCCAAAATTATAGGTCCAGTCTCCTCTGCCTCTACCTATTTCAAAATTTCCAGCAGTTCCGGTTAAATCCGTTCGGGTAGGATCAACCTCTACGTGACTGGCATCTGCTCTTTGAAATAAGTGTGTTAATG
>CAZXMY010000031.1:0-13089 GCA_964641325.1 uncultured Flavobacteriaceae bacterium
ATCGAGCATATAGAACGCGAGCAGCACAACCCTAATTATCTTAGTGCTGTAGAGTTTAAAATAGAACAATTGCTCTTGAGCAATGATATTAATGAGATTGTAGCCTTTGCAGATGTGTTGATTTTTGCCGTGCCATCTGCTTTTGTGGGTACCGAACTGAATAAGCTGACCCAGTCTCTTAAAGGCAAAATTATTTTTTCTGCGATAAAAGGAATTATGCCAGAAAGCGGCAAGCTTGTAGGGTCGCACTTTCACGATGTATATGATATTCCTTTCAACAATATAGGCGTGATTGCCGGGCCGTGCCATGCCGAAGAAGTAGCGCTAGAACGACTCTCTTATCTTACGATTGCCTGTGCCAATAATGATACTGCACAATTAGTAGCAGATAATTTATCATGTGAGTATATAAAATGCACTACAAGCGATGATATTATAGGTATTGAATTTGCCGCCACACTTAAGAATATATATGCTATTGCAGCGGGAATTGCTCATGGTTTAGGATATGGAGATAATTTTCAGAGTGTATTGATGAGCAATGCGATACGGGAGATAAATCGATACGCTAAGAAAGCGCATAAGATGAAGCGAGATATCAACGGCTCTGCTTATTTAGGAGACTTGTTGGTAACGGGTTACTCTACCTTTTCTCGAAACCGTATGTTTGGCAATATGATTGGAAAAGGATACACTGTAAAAAGCGCTCAGATGGAAATGAGTATGGTAGCAGAAGGGTATTATGCGGCAAAAAGTGCTTTAGACCTTAATAATTCTCGTGATAAACAAGCCCGTATACCTATAATAGAGGCTGTGTACAGTGTTCTTTATAAAGGGAAAAACCCTAAGAAAGTATTTAAGAAGCTTGCAGATCGGTTGGATTAACGCGCGAGCACCCCTTTTTTATTCATCACAGGCAGAGAAACTGCATTATTATTTAAGATACTATGAGCAGGAAACTCCCAGCGTTTTTCATACATCTTATTGTTTAAGAAATACGTAACAGAGAAAAAATTGTTGAGTTTAAAAACGCTCTCATCTATGTACTCAACTTTAGCAAATCCCTTTGCGGGTAGTATGTCTATCTTATGGCGTATGTGCGCAGTCATATCCTTATCATTATAGCCTTGAGCAATAATAAGAACCATTTCTAAAGGTTCTGAACTGTCGTTAATGATATACACATTCCAGTCAGTAGTATTATATTTTTCGTTAAACTCGTGTACCGCAGCAATGTACACGTCCTTAACTTCTGGAATGATAATGTCTTTGCGCATAGTAATTGTCTGGTCGATCGCAGTCAGAATCTAAGAGTTAAGCAGAAAAACCTCTCGACTGCGCTCGAGAGAATCGTTATTTTTTAATAAGCAGATTTAAACTGCTCTAGAAAACGCAAATCGTTCTCGCTTAGCATTCTAATATCTGGAATTTGATGTAACAATAATGCAATACGGTCTATTCCCATCCCAAAGGCAAATCCACTATACTCTTTACTATCAATACCACAGTTTTCTAACACATTAGGATCTACCATACCGCAGCCCATAATTTCTAACCAGCCCGTACCTTTAGTCATGCGATAGTCTGTTTCGGTTTCTAGACCCCAATACACATCTACTTCTGCACTAGGCTCAGTAAAAGGAAAGTAGGATGGGCGAAGGCGTATTTTACTTTTCCCAAACATTTCTGTGGTGAAGTATTGTAGCGTCTGCTTCAAATCGGCAAAACTCACATCTTTATCAATATATAAACCTTCTACTTGATGAAAAAAGCAATGTGACCTTCCGCTTATCGCTTCGTTACGATATACTCTACCGGGTGATATGGTGCGTATAGGAGGTTGGTTATTCTCCATATAGCGCACTTGTACCGATGAGGTATGCGTTCGCAATAAAACATCAGGATCTGTTTGAATAAAAAACGTATCCTGCATATCTCTTGCCGGATGATATTCTGGTAAGTTAAGTGCGGTAAAGTTATGCCAGTCGTCTTCAATCTCCGGCCCTTCTGATACATTAAAGCCTATTCTAGAAAAGATATCTATAATCTGGTTTTTTACAATAGAAATAGGGTGGCGCGCACCTATTTCTATCGGGTCTCCAGGACGTGATAAATCAATACTCTCACCAGTATCCTCTGTATCTTCTAATGCTTCTTTAAGGGCATTTACTTTTTCTAGCGCTGCTGTTTTGAGCTTATTTACAACCTGTCCGTACTCTTTTTTGAGTTCGTTAGGCACATTACGAAACTCTGCCATAAAATCATTTACAATCCCTTTTTTCCCAGAGTATTGTATTCTAAAGGCTTCCACTTCTTCTAATGTAGATGCCTTGAAGGCTTCTACTTGAGCAATGTGTTCTTTAATTTTATCTAGCATAGTCGTTTACTTAGCGCTTCTCAAAAGAGAAGAAGGCAAATTTAATAAAAATGGTGTAGTTAAAGCTATTTCTGTAGGGGTTTACACTTTACCGCTTCGTTCTTACTTAGGTCGTAAACTTTAGAGTCTCGCTTTCGCGAAAGCGAACCTGTTATATCTACCTCTAACGTTAAGGCAGAGTAACAACGACTTAACTTAATCAATCAGCTCTTTTTCTAAAAAATAGTTTACGATGGCATCTTTCATGAGTATTTGTTGCTCTCCCGCTTTGAGTGCTGGTAAGGGTTCCAAAACTTTATAATGCGGCCAGCCTTCAGGGTCTTCATAATCAAACTGGTAATAACCAAAAGGCTCTAATAATCGGCATATTGCAATATGCATTAAGTTTACTTTTTCATCCTTTTTAAAAGATCTGTTTAGCTGTCCTAATTCTTGCAATCCCACCAGATATATGATACTGTCAAGGTCAAGCACATCGCCATCCGCAAATCGCTCCGATAGTTTTGTCACTACTGTATCCCAGCGTTCCTTAAGTTGCTCATCTCTAGCCATAGTTGCAAAGATACAATCCTCAATGAGTAAATTAGTATATTTAGCCCTATGAATACTATAGATATCGTTTTTGGGATTATCCTTGTTTTAGGGTTAATTCAAGGTTTTAAAAAGGGGCTTTTTGTGGAGTTGGCTTCTCTTGTGGGTTTAATTGCTGCTATTTACGGAGCCATTCATTTTTCACATTTTGCAGCGAGTTGGCTTGTGGATAGGACGTCCTGGTCAGAAAAGGTGATTAATCTGGCTGCGTTTGCTATTACTTTTGTAGTGATTGTACTCGTGGTTTCTCTTGCGGGAAAATTACTCACCAAAATCGCCGACTTTGCCATGTTAGGCATTATTAATAAGATAGCTGGCGCTGCTTTTGCGGTGGTTAAATATGCTTTCTTGTTAAGCGTAGTGGTAATGTTTTTAAATGAGGCTAATGAAAGAATAGGCTTTGTAAGCGAAAAAGCTATGGAGGAATCTATCCTTTTTTCACCGGTAAAATCGCTTGCCCCCGCAATACTTCCATCCATTTTGGCGAAAGCCAAAAAAGAAAATATTTACAACCCTGAGGAAAAAGAGAGATCAGAAGAATAAAGGGTCTCGCTTATAGATTAGGTGTCTAATACTTATCCTCTACCGTATGAATCAAGGATTCTATACACGTATCAAAACTATCATATACCTCACTTTCGGGAATCAAATCTGGGATGATATTAATACGGTCGAGCATATATTTAGGCTGTTTCTTAAGACCTACAATATGCACTTTTACACCTTTAAAATGAAGGCCTAGAATGGTGTCTTCCATAGCATAAACACCAGACTGATCTACATAGGGTACTTTTTCCATACGTAATATAACATCTGAGGCGGTTTCTGGAATTTGCTTAGACAATGCAGAAAATTCTGATGTATATCCAAAAAACAGAGGCCCACTTAAGTGCTTGATGAAAATTTCTTCGTTAAATTTTTCTGGAAAATTGGCCTCATCAGACCAATTAGAATTATCATAATCCTCAGGATTAAATTCTATAAGTTTGGACTGTTGGGTTGTAAAATCCCCCATTTTTTTCATAAACATTAGTGAAGAAAGGATAAGGCCTATACCTACGGCATTAATGAGATTCCAAAAAACAGAGAGTACCAGAACCACTAGTAAAATGATTACTTCTGAGCTTATGCCTACACCGGCTATTTTAAGATCTCTAGGCAAATTAGGGATGGCACGTAGCCCTTTATAATCCATTACACCTATACCTACGGTAATTAATATTCCCGCTAAGACTGCAGCTGGTATTTTAGAAGCTACAGGACCTAATGCAAGAAGTATAACAAGTAGGAGAATAGCCGCTAACATTCCAGATAGTTTTGTTTTTCCTCCGGCATTAATATTAACTACGGTTCGTATGGTGGCTCCTGCACCTGGAATACCTCCAAAGACAGAAGCAAGCGCATTCCCGATTCCTTGCCCTACGAGTTCCCTGTTAGGATTGTGTTTGGTCTTAGTCATATTATCTGCAATAACAGAGGTTAAGAGGGAGTCAATGGCACCGAGAAAAGCTAGGGAAACCGCAGCCAGAATGTAGGGTGATATATCTGCGAGACGGAATGCCGTAAATATGGAGGTATTAAACTCTGGAAAACCAAAAGGAATTTCCGGAATAGGTTGATACTCCAGTCCCGCGGCGTATGCAATGCCTGAGACGACTACAAGAGCAACCAAGGTACTCGGCACGGCTTTCGTAATTCTTTTAAAACCGTAGATAATAAATATGGTCGCAAGGGCTAGAATAAGTTCTAACCATCTAATATTTTTTAAGGCATTGGGCAATAATTTCACCGCGCCAGTTACTCCACTAGCGTTAGATCCTGCAATGGCACTAGCTTCTTTTTGAATAGCAGCAGGAGTAATCTCATGAGCACGATCTATAGTTTCTTGAAAATTATCCAATTCAAGAAGTCCTTCTCCAGTTTGTTCCTTAAGCATATTATTAAGGATAACCTCTTTAGCCTCTAGTTCAAAGGAAGAGACATAGTCTTGATCTTCTTTAGGATAGTACCCCAGGGCAGGTAGAATTTGAGTAATTATTATCATCACTCCAATCGCTGTCATAAAGCCAGAAACTACGGGATAGGGTATGTATTTGATATATTTTCCTATCCCTAGAACGCCGAGTATAATTTGAAAAATCCCTGCAAGTAAAAAAACGGTTAAAATAGCAGGTAAAGCGGTTGTAATATCACCATCATTTGTAGCGAGTATGCTAGCAATAACTACCATACTTACGGCTGTCATAGGAGCTGTAGGCCCAGAAATTTGAGTGGGTGTTCCACCAAACAGCGCTGCAAAAAAACCAATAATAATCGCGCCGTATAATCCTGCACTAGGCCCCAAACCAGAAGAAACACCAAAAGCAAGTGCTAGTGGTAATGCAACTATTCCTGCGGTAATACCTCCAAAGGCATCCCCTTTTAAATGTTTAAAGAAGTCTTTCAAAATATCAGATGTTTGTATAAAAATAAGCTATAATTTGAAACAAAAAAGCCGAAAACAAAGGTTTTCGGCTTTTTTTGAAATATTGATACTTTCTGCCTTTGCAGGCAGACGCTAGAGCATACTCTTAGTTCATAAAAGAAACACTTCCATCTGCTACATTGTAAACGGCACCTACAATGTCAATCTCGTTATTGTCGTCCATTTCTTTTAAAATAGCCGAATGAAGATGTATGTTTTGTATAGCTAGTTCTACATTTTTTGCTACTACATTATTTACAAATGATTTGTTTGCACTTGTTCTTTGAGCAGCATCAGTAGGTTCTGCAACCGCAGCAACAGAAGGACGTATTTTAGCAAGTAGTGGTGTGATATTACCTAACATCACATCATCACAAGCGGCAGATACAGCGCCACAACTCGTATGTCCAAGAACAACTACTAGCTTAGAACCTGCAACTTTACAAGCGTACTCCATGCTTCCTAAAATATCTTCGTTTACGCTATTTCCAGCCACTCTAGCAGAGAAAATATCCCCTATACCTTGATCAAAAACAATCTCTGCAGGCACGCGAGAATCTACACAACTTAAGACAATGGCATAAGGATATTGTCCAGATTGTGTGTCATTTACTTGCCCTAAAAGATCTCTGTGTACAGGACTGTTATCAAGAAATCTTTGGTTTCCATCTTTTAGTGCTTGTAAGGCACTTTGTGGAGTCATTGCTCCTTGCGTTTCTTTTGTATGTGCTTTCATATATTTAGTTTTAAGCTGTTTTTGGTCTTAATTTAAAAAATTCAATATAGCTAGGTGGATTTTCTACTGTTCCTCTCTCAGAAACAAGTTTGATATCTATGTTGCGTTGTTTTGCTTTAAAGGCAAAGTCTTCCAAGATCTCAATAATATCTGGGTCTAGGTAACGCGTTTTGCGCACATCTAGCTCTAAATAGGAGTTTTCTGGAAGGGCATCTAGCTCTTTTAAAATAGCTCCTTTGTTAAAGAAAGTAACCTCTTCTGCTAAGGTCATTTTTACTTTACCATCTGTAGGGTCATCATTTTCCATGTGTAAGAAGTGAGAATTTCTATAACTCTTATACAACACAATAATAATACCTACGACAAGACCGAGCGCTAAACCTTTAAGTAGGTCTAAGGCAACAATTCCCACCACTGTCACAATAAAAGGCACAAACTGCGTCCAACCTCCATCATACATAGCCTTAAAAGTAGAAGGTTTTGCCAATTTAAAACCTACAATAAAGAGGACTGCTGCTAGAACAGATAAAGGGATCTTTTGTAATAAAAAAGGAATCGCCGCAACAGATGCAATAAGTAAAAAGCCATGTATTATAGCTGCAGATTTTGTCTTTCCGCCTGACTGTATGTTAGCAGAAGAACGCACAATTACCTGCGTTATAGGTAAGCCTCCTATAAATCCAGAAAGAATATTTCCTGCTCCTTGCGCAAGTAACTCACGGTTTGTAGGGGTCACACGTTTTTCAGGATCTAATTTATCTGTAGCCTCGACACATAATAAAGTCTCCAAACTAGCAACAAGGGCAATGGTAAATGCAGTAATCAATACTGGCGTAGTAAATACCTGGCTCCAGTCTGGTGTGACAAATTGCGTCAAAAGGCCATCCGTATTTCTATCTTCACTAAGGGATACAAGGTGCTCTTCTGCAATGCCATAAGCAGTGCCTTGAGTAAAAATGTAATATAAAATGCCAACAACAACAACAACAAGTGGCCCTTGAACAAGTTGAAATATTTTTGACTTTTTAGCTAATACATTACTCCAGAATATTAAGATAATCAAAGAAATAATCCCGATTAATGTTGGTCCCAAACTGGGATCTCCTATAGCATTTAAGATTTCTGAAAAGGTATTTTCTCCATCTACCTGAAAAAATGCGAAGTCTCCGCCTGGATCGTTATCATCGCCCAGAAAGTGTGGTATTTGTTTCAGGATGATAATAATACCTATACCTGTAAGCATACCACGTATTACGGAACTAGGGAAATAATATCCAATAATTCCTAATCTGGCGATTCCAAAAATCACCTGAATAACACCACCTATTACAACGGCAGACAAGAATACTTTAAAGCCCAATTGATCTATGGCTACTAAAACAATAGCAGCAAGTCCAGCTGCTGGGCCACTTACTCCTATTTGAGATCCACTTAAGAATCCTACTACGATACCTCCTATGATTCCTGCAATAAGTCCAGAAAAAAGAGGAGCTCCACTGGCCAGGGCTATACCTAAACAAAGTGGCAATGCGACGAAAAACACGACTATACTCGCGGGCAGGTCGTTTTTTAAATAATTAAACATAATTTTAAAATATAACTATAACCTCATATTATAAAGAGGCGGGTTGATTACAAAATTTGGTTTGAAAGTGCCGTGGCACAGTAACTATAAACTATACAGTATACTTGGGAGGAGGTAAGTGTATCTCAGCTGTAAAATAGCTTTCTCCTAGAGAATAAGAATAATTAACACGTTCTGTATGTTCTAAAGCCACGATTTGAAGCGTAATAAAAGATTCAAAAAAAGCATCTTTTTCTTCAATTTCTTTTTCGGATTCTTTTTGGGTATCGTCTTCCCCTAGATCCTTAGAAATCTCTATATCGTAGTGATCAGAATAAATGGATAAAACAGATGGCGTTACTATCGATAGTGATAGTAATACAACCATTATGATATGAGCAGTCTGTTTCATCGGGCGTAAAAATAACTAAAGGCAATTATATTTTCGTTAAATAAAATTTAAAAAGCGTTCAACAGCTTAATGTCATCAGAGGGTAACCAACCCGTTTTCCCATCTATGAGTTGTATTTTATGCCAATTATTTACTTCTTCTAAGACCTGCACTTTGGTGCCTTCGTGAAGTTTAAAGACGAGGGTACTGCCTAGCGAGGGTTCACTTTGCACTTCTGTTTCTGAAGTAAAGACTATAGCGGGATTGTCATTTTTTGCTTTCGCGAAAGCGCTATACGCAAACACAACTCCTAGAATTCCTGCCATAAGGCTTAGCATAGATAGCGTAAAGGAAGTACGTTTTCTAGATGTGCCGTAGCCAAAATAATATGCTAGAAAAAAGAAGACAAATAATATAACGCAAACAATGGCGATTATCGCCCAGCCATCTGCCGTAAAATAGGTAATTAAGCTGTTAACCCATTTTTTAAGTGTGTTTACAGGTAACGTTTCTATGGCATCTATCTTCATATTCTCTGCAAAGGCAGCGTTATTTCTTATATCACTATCGGAAGGATCTAATTGTAAGGCTTTTTCATAATAAAAAACCGTAGGGCCTATATTATTTAGTTTATAGTTAGCATTAGCCAGATTAAAATAAAGGGCTGCAGATTCTTGGTTAAGGTCAAGAATACGCGTATAAGCGTCTATAGCTTCTTGATATCTGCCCTGTGCATAATGATCATTTCCTATTTTAAAGATAGCGTCTGTATCCTGAGACCATACCAGACTAGAGCCCATTATGAGCAGTAATACACCGTATGTTTTTAATAGCTTGTACATACTAGAGTTGTTTATCTATGGTTGAAATAACACGAACGGCTTTATCGTAATCTTGCTTCATCGCTACGTCACTAGAAGGGGTGTATCGCGCAAACTCACAGCTTTCTAATAAACTTATGAACTCTATGGAGGTTTGCTCGTCTACCTCTTTTTCTTTGAGTAATCTCGAAATGCGATCCTTACTCATCTCGCTGGTTTGAATATTGAGTTTTGCCTTGAGATAGTTGTGTAACGCACGTTCCATTGCGATATAAAATTCTTTTTGATCCCCGAGATTTTTCTTGGCGGTGCCTAAGAATTTTCGAGCTAGTTTGTCTGCCTTTCTAATTCTATTACCGTGCACATCGCCAGCGGCCTTCTCTTGTCTTTTTCTTACCAATAGCGCAAGCGGAATAAACAAGAAAGGTCCTAAAAGTAATAACCAGAATTTTGTAGACTTAAAAAACGAAGTCTTTTTTGTGCTCACCAGATTTGCCGTAGATTTTATAAACTGGAACTGTTTATCTACCGCAACTATTTCCTGCTTTCCTGTTCCTATAGCCGGACTTGTGCCAATATTTGTATTATCTACAGGACCGCTTAAGACTTCCACCACAATTTCATCTGATGAGCTTCTCTCGTAGCGTGCGGTTTTAGGATTGAAATAACTAAAAGATATAGGAGGAATAGGGTATTTTCCCTTGTACTGCGGGACTACGGTATATGTATTCCGTTTTGTGCCACTCATTCCAGAAATGTTGGTGCGCAATTTATCGCCATTTTCTGGCTCGTATACTTCTAGCGTACTAGGGAATTTAGGTTCTGGGAGATCAAAATATTTTAGATTTCCATTACCCTTTGCTTCTACACTTATTTCAAAAGCTTCGGTGGCTTCCAGCTCTTGTTTATTTGTGGTGACTTGAAAATCAAAATCTCCTACAGCTCCCGTAAAATCATCAGGCTTACCATTTACAGGAAGCGGTTTAACATTTATGGTTCTGTTTTTTGCAGAAACTGTAATGTTAGTACTCTTAGTCACTCGTCTTCCAAAGATGTCACGTTTATTGGTAGGCACTTCTACGCTAACACTTAGACTTAAAGGTTCGATATTAAGCTTACCCGATTTAAGAGGGTATAAAACGGCTCTTCGTAAAATCACATAGCGATAAGGCTCACCATTAAACTCTCCATTATATACCTTAAATTGTTTTTCGTCTAAACTCTGGCTCCAAAAATCTGTGTATTTAGGGGAGTCTATCTCGCGCCAATTACTCACACTGGTTTGCTCGGACACATATAATTTGTAAACTAAGGTAAAGGCCTCATTAAGATAAGGGCTGCCTTTAGAAATTTCTGCCACCAGATGTATGTTGTCTGAAGCAGCACTAATAGCAGCGCTAGATCCATCTCCTGATTTATCTACAGCTGCTGTAACCGTTACCTCAACAGGAGGCGTTTTATACACTTCTCCATTTACGGTAATCTCTGCTTGTTTAATGGTAAATTTTCCTCGCTTTGTAGGAGAAAGGAAATAGGTATAGGTTTTAGAAAAGGAACTTTTACCATTTACCCATTGCCTGCTCACAGATTGATTAGGTCCACTGGTTACGGTAAATCCTTCAAAAGGAGGAGGACTAAAATTATCTCCATCTTGGTTCATCGTAAAATCTATACGTAAGCGCTCATTAATACCAAGTTTTTTACGGTCTAACTTGGCATTAAAAGACACATCTTGAGCCCATACCGAAGAAACGGCAAGCAAGAAGACAACAAGTATGTATAGTTTTTGTTTCATGTGGTTTTACGAATTTACCAATCTTTTTCTGTTTTTACTTTAGCACCTTTTTGTTTACGCGCATTTATTTTTTCTTGTGTTTTTTGCTCTTCATTGCGCATAGCTTCTAGTAAATTCTTAACCTGTTGCGGACTTAGTTGACCTTGTTTAGGCTGAGGTTGCTGTGGCGCTTTTTCTTTTTCATCTCCTTGATCACCGGGCTGCTCTTTTTCTTTTTCTTGCTCTTCTCCGTTTTCATCTTCTTTCTTCTCTCCATCCTCTTCTTTTTCTTCTCCTTCGTCATCGGTTTCCTGCTCTTCTCCGTCTTCTCCTTCTTTCTTATCTCCTTCTCCGTCTTTATTCTCTTCGTTTTTTTCTTGATCTTGGTTCTGGTCCTGATCTTCCTGCTCTTGATCGTCATCTCCGCCACCGCCGCCACCGCCATTTTTCTCTTCTTCCTTTTTGGCGAGTGCTAGATTATAACGGGTTTCATCATCTGTAGGATTATTGCGTAAGGCATTTTTATAGGCTTCTACGGCTGCGGCATAATCTTCTTTTTGATAATGTGCATTGCCTAGATTGTGAAAGGCCTTATGTTTTTCTTTTTTGGTCGTTGCTACCTGTGCAGACTTAAGATGTGATAGGATACTTTCTTCGTATTTCTCATTGGTATAGTAATTATTGCCAGCATTATATTTTGCAGGAACACTAGATGGATCAAGACCTATGGCTTGACGGTAGGAGGATTCTGCTTTCGCGAAAGCGTCCTCACTTGCATAATCATTTCCGTCTATCACGAGATTGCGTGCTTCTTCTGCATAAGGGTTTTCGACCACTTTTTTCTTTTGAGCTATTGCTGATACCGAAAAAAGCAGCGCAATGAGACCTAGCGTGTATGTTCTGAGTATACTAGTTTTCATCAAATAGATTTAGTTTTTTAAGCCATCCCGTTTTTCTATCTAGAAGGAATATATCCAAGAAAAGAAGAAACAACCCTGCAGCAAGAAACCATTGAAACTGATCTTTAAAATCTGCAAATTGCTTGGCTTCAAACTCCTTTTTGTCCATTTTATTGAGCAAATCTTGCACCTTTTCTATGACATCTGCTGTATTTTTACCTAAGATATATTCACCATTTGCTTCTGCCGCGATGTCTTTAAGGGTTTCTTCATCAAGTTTAGTAATTACGGTTTCTCCGTTTTGATCTTTTTTGTAGGATTGAATAATCCCGTTACGTTTAAGCGGAATAGGACCACCTGTGGTATCACCTACACCTATAGTAAAAATACGAATCCCTTCTTTATTTGCTTGCTCCGCAATACTTGAGGCTTCTCCTACATGATCTTCTCCATCCGAAACAATAAAGAGCACTCGATTGGTTTGTTCTTCATCATTATAGTATGTTTTTGCCAGTTCGATCGCTTCTCTTATGGCTGTACCTTGGCTGGAGAGCATATTGGTATTCATCTGACTCAAAAATAGCTTTGCACTACTATAGTCTGTGGTTATGGGTAATTGGGGATACGCGCTACCGGCATAGGCAATAATCCCTACACGGTCACTGCCTAGATTATTAATAATTTGAGTGACTAGCTGCTTGGACTTTTCCATTCGGTTTGGGGCGATATCCTCTGCAAGCATACTCTTAGATACATCTATAGCAAAAACCACATCTACACCTTCTCGTTTTACGGTTTCTAGTTTGGTTCCCATTTTTGGATTTACTAGCGCAACTACCAAGAAGAAGATACCCAAACATAATACAAGTATTTTGAGCACACCTTTAAAGATGGATTTGTCAGGACTGAGCTGACGCATTAGGTTATGATTAGCAAATTTTTTCTGAGCACGTTTTTGCCAAAAAACCAGCAGGCCATACATCACCAGGATAACTGGGACGATGAGCAGTAACCAAAACCATATTTTTTCTTCTAGTAGATACATAGGTTTGCTTTCGCGAAAGCGTATTTCTTAAACAAAACTTCTAAATAGGGTAAAACGGAGTAGCATTTCAAAAAGTAACAAGGCACCTGCTAATAAAATAAGTGGGCGATACTTTTCTTCATAGTTAGTGTACTTAAACTCTTCTACTTCGGTTTTCTCTAGTTTATCTATTTCGTCGTAAATTTCTTTTAGTTTTTTATTGTTTGTGGCTCTAAAGTATTTTCCGCCGGTAACTTGGGCAATTTCTTTTAAGAGTTCTTCGTCTATCGTCACTTTTACATTGTCGTATACGAAGCTCCCATTTGCATTTACCGCTACGGGAGATAAGGCCATCCCGTTTGTTCCTACGCCTATGGTGTATGTTTTTATGCCAAATTCTAGAGCGAGTTCGCTGGCAATTTTTGGGTCTATAAAGCCTGCATTATTC
>CAZXMY010000032.1:0-13050 GCA_964641325.1 uncultured Flavobacteriaceae bacterium
TGTTACAAGGCTTAGAAAAAATAGACTGGAGCGAATCCATAAAAGAAACACAACGTAACTGGATTGGAAAATCTGTGGGGGCGACCGTCGAGTTCAGAGTTCAGAATTCCGAGTTCAGAGTAGCTGTATTTACGACGCGACCTGATACCATCTTTGGAGTGTCCTTTATGACACTGGCTCCGGAATTAGACTTGGTTCAGGAAATCACAACTCAAGAACAAAAAGCTGAAGTCGATGCTTATATCGAAGCTACGGCTAAACGTTCGGAGCGTGAGCGTATGGCAGATGTAAAAACCATTTCCGGTGCGTTTACAGGTGCCTATGCAGAGCATCCTTTTACTAAAGAACCTATTCCTATCTGGATAGGCGATTATGTATTAGCCGGTTATGGAACAGGAGCTGTGATGGCAGTACCTTGTGGTGACCAGCGTGATTATGATTTTGCCAAGCATTTTGGGATTGCGATTCCTAATGTTTTTGAAGGTGTGGATATCTCAGAAGAAGCCTTTGCAGATAAAGACAATATCGTTATCGCCAATAGCGATTTCCTAAACGGATTAAAGTATAAGAAAGCTGTAAAACTAGCGATTTACGAACTAGAAAAAATAGGCGCAGGTTCTGGAAAGACCAACTATCGTTTACGCGATGCCGTTTTCTCAAGACAGCGCTATTGGGGAGAACCTTTCCCAGTGTATTACAAAGACGGAATGCCACAGATGATTGCCTTAGAGCATTTACCATTGGAACTTCCCGAAATAGAAAAATACTTACCCACAGAAGACGGAGCACCACCATTAGGCCGCGCCGATGTTTGGGCTTGGGACACCAAGACCCATACTGTTGTTTCTAACGACCATGTCTCTTCAAGCGACGACGGGATATACCCTCTAGAATTAAATACCATGCCAGGTTGGGCTGGCAGTAGTTGGTATTTCTTAAAGTATATGGATAACACCACAACAGATGGTTCTATCCCAAAAGAAGCCTTAGATTACTGGGGTAATGTAGATTTATACATAGGTGGCTCCGAACACGGCACAGGACATTTATTGTACAGCCGTTTCTGGACAAAATTCTTATTTGACAGAGGTTTTATAACTGTAGACGAACCTTTCCAAAAGATGATTAATCAAGGGATGATTTTGGGGACGAGTGCTTTTGCGTATAGAGAAGAGGGAACTCAAACTTTTCTATCTGAAGGTTTAACTAAAGACAAAAATATTCAGCCGATACATGCTCCTGTCTCTTTTGTGAATTCATCTAATGAACTTGATGTTGAAGCGTTCAAGAATTGGCGCCCAGAATTTAAAGACGCTATATTTACTTTAGAAGATGGCATTTACAAAGTTGGCCGCGAAGTCGAAAAAATGTCGAAATCAAAATACAATGTCGTCAATCCCGATGATATATGTAATCAATACGGTGCAGACACTTTGCGTATGTATGAGATGTTTTTAGGACCTCTTGAGCAAGCTAAACCGTGGAATACCGCTGGAATTACCGGAGTACATTCCTTCCTAAAAAAGCTATGGAAATTATACCATTCGGGTGCAGACGGTGCTTTTCACACCAGTGATGATGCCGCTTCTAAGGACAGCTTTAAGACCTTGCATAAAACCATTAAAAAAGTAGCAGACGATATAGAGAACTTTAGTTTCAATACTTCGGTTTCTACCTTTATGATTGCGACAAATGAGTTGACGGCCCAGAAATGTACGTCTCGCGAAGTACTCGAACCACTGGCTATACTAATTTCTCCATATGCGCCGCATATCGCAGAGGAATTATGGAATAAACTGGGTCATACGACAAGTATTTCTGAAGCTGCTTTTCCTGTATTTGAGGCAAAACACTTGGTGGAAAGCAGTAAAGAATATCCTATTTCTTTTAACGGGAAAATGCGTTTTAAGCTAGAGCTTCCATTGGATTTGAGTAAGGATGACATCGAAGCTGCGGTAATGGCAAATGAGAAAACACAGCATTATCTTGAAGGTCGTACCCCTAAAAAAGTGATTGTCGTTCCTGGTAAGATTGTCAATATTGTTGGGTAATCCTCGTCGTCATGCTGTCCCGAAGTTTCGGGAGTTTCAGCATCACACTAGATAAAGATTGTGAATTGTCAGCGTCAGGTTCACATACTCTTGACGCAAACCCAGTGTGACCCTGAAATAAATTCAGGGTGACGAACAAAAGACAATAAAGTATCAATCCGTCATGCTGTCCCGAAGTTTCGGGAGTTTCAGTATCACACAAGAAAAAGATAGAAGTGCTATTATGATTACAAACCAAAATGAATACTAACTACATAGAAATCATAGGACTTATCGCCGCGTTTTTAACCACGGCAGCTTTTGTACCCCAAGCTTATAAAACGTGGAAGACTAAAGATGTCTCTGGTTTGTCCTTGCCTATGTGCTCTATCTTTACCGTAGGCATCTTGATGTGGTTGGCATATGGTATTCTTACTCATAGTCTGCCTATCATTCTAGCAAATGCTATCACAGGTATACTCTCCATTATGCTATTTGTGTTTAAAATTAAATACAATAATAAGTAGACATTCTCGTCTTGCTAGAGCCACATTAGAATGTGAAGCCCTCTTTAATTTTGTATGAAGATATTGTGACATACTGAATTTAGTGGTTTTAGTTTTGCTTTCGCGAAAGCGAACGTATCTTTATCTCTATGAAAAAGATACTCGCCATTATAAATTTTCTTTCTGTTATTCTGGTTCTGGTAATTAACGGACTTTCACAATCCCAACGCTGGAACAATACTACCGTAGGAGAAATAAGTAATAAGTTTGGCAACCTCTTTACGCCTGCACCTTATGCGTTTTCTATCTGGGGATTAATTTTTTTGATGCTTATTGTGTACAGTATCTACCAAGTATACAGTGCCTTTTCTAACACTCCAGAAAGCCATTATATTGAGAAAACGGGCTGGTGGTTTACCCTCGCTAATATTGGAAATGCAAGTTGGGTTGTTGCCTTTACCTATGACCAGATATTACTTTCTGTAGGGGTAATGATTATGATATTAGTAAGCCTGTTGCAAATTGTTGTCAGAACGAATATGAGTAAAGAAAAAGTCTCTTTTAAGGTGCGCGCCTTTATTTGGGCGCCAATTTCTTTATATGCAGGATGGATAGCCGTGGCCACGATTGCAAATTCTGCTGCCTATTTTGCCAGTATTGATTTTATGGGCAGTAAACTCACGCAAGTAATTTGGACGATTGCCTTAATCACCATTGCTGTATTAATCAATACGCTTATGGTATGGACACGACATATGAGAGTCTTTGCTGGAGTGGCTGTCTGGGCGCTGCTTGCCATTTATATACGTCATCAAGACAGCTTAGAAAGTGTGGCCTATTATGCTTTAGTGAGCGCGATTACCTTAACGGCGATTATAGGTTTACACACTTTGAGCCAGTTCAAAAAAATAAAAGTCTCGCAATAAGCCGAGGTCAAAAAGAGCGATTAATTATATAGAAACTTCCTATATTTTGGACTCATTTCTTTGCCGTCTTTTGTCTTCCCTTGAGCGATAAAGTCAAAAGTAGATGCCTTACCGTTTACTACTCTTTCTAAATCTTGTGTAAAACTCTTTTTATATTTTAGACTCTTGGCCTTTTCTACCAGTGCTTTTGCTTCATCAAACTTTCCTGAATACATAAGAACAGTAGCCTTATTAACGTACATCGCCCAAAGAATACTTTTTTCTTTTTTATTCGATTCATCGAGCAGAGGAATAAGCTTTTCACTTTCTATCGCTATATCTTTTAGAAGAGAAATAAAACTTTTACGATACTCCAAACCTAATAAATCATCACTCACCTTAAACCCAATAGCATTTTTCTTTCTCAATAAATTCTTTAATTCTCCAGTGGAAGGCATTTTTGTGTCATTTTTATGCTTTTCAACCAGCTCATCAAGTTTTACTATGGTTTCGTTTATGGTAGTATTTAAAACAGCGGCCTCAGGATATTTTTTTTCATTAGAAATAGTCCAAAAAGGCAATCCCCTTATCCTAAAATACAGTACCTCAAAATGGTAGCGAAATGGGTTGGATATTTCTGTTTTCTTATAAAACTCATTACCTATTAAGCTTTTATCTGCGTTTTTTGTAACATAAGCCTTTGCTTCTTTATAGGTCTTAAATCCAATTATTTTCTTTTCGTCTCGAGAACCAGAAGATTTAAATGGTCCTCCGGACTGATAGACATTCTTAAAAATCTCTTCTCCCGTTAGAGAATTGGTTAAAGTAGTTGTTACATCTACAGACCAAGAATACTTATACGTGTAGGGCAAAACCTGATCTTTATCTTCATTAATTTTTGCGTCTATGCGCGCATTTGCTATCTCAACCAATAAAATAAGTTTATTATTTCTTTTAGCGTTAACGTCAAGTTCATAATTCAAAAACTGATATTTTGCCAATCGCGCAAAAATATCTTCTTCCTTCCAAAATTCGTTAAACTCCATCGGAACAGATTCTCTCGCAAACTCTCCATCCACATAAATGTTTTTTTTGCCATCCAGTTTCAAAATAGCACTATAACTTTCATAACCTGATGGCAAATATGTTTTTGGAAATTCGTGATTATAGGTATCGTAAGTATTTTTCTTGGGCTTTTGTCCAAAGGCTTGTATGGACAAAAAAACGAGTACTGCAATTAAGTAGGTTTTCATATTTTTAGCAACTTTTTTAGGGCGCGCAATATATTAAATCTATAATTGTAGAGCTATAGAGACTCTGTTAAAAGATAGCCCAACCACTTACCTGTATAAGCGTACTCTTACACAAAGTATTTCTATCAGAATACGCGAGATTAAAGGGCTTTTACAATCTCGACCTTGTAACAATAGTTTTATAGTCTACCCACGATTACCTTGGTTGTCATAATGGGTTTACATATATTTAATAATCGTAAAATTTAACCTCATAGAACACTCAAAAAGTACTTCCAGAAGTATATTTCTAACCCTTACAATTATGCTATGCTAAACCATCAAAAACACTTGTTCTCCTTAGATGAGAAAGTTACCTATATAAATGGCGCCTATATGTCTCCGCAGCTCAAATCTGTAGAAAAAGCAGGAATGAAAGCGCTCGTTAGAAAGAACAGTCCGACGTCTATTACCCAAAACGATTTCTTTAGTGATCGAAAACTTCTCAAGCAACGCTTTGCACAACTCATAGATGCCCCAGATTATCAAAACTGTGCGATTATCCCATCTGTATCTTATGGTATCGCCACGGTCGCAAAAAACATTCATCTTAATGCGGGTGATGAAATTCTCATTGTAGACGAGCAGTTCCCTTCTAATGTGTACGCTTGGCGCGAAAAGGTAAAATCACAAGCTGCTGTTTTAAAAATAGTATCGGCTCCAGAGACCCAACAAGGACGTGCTCAACTCTGGAACCAAAATATCTTACAGGCCATTTCCTCCAAAACCAAAATAGTCGCTATGGGTCATATTCATTGGGCAGACGGCACTATTTTTGACCTTGTCAACATCAGAAAAAAAGCACATAGCGTGGGAGCCAAATTAATTATAGACGCTACCCAAAGCCTAGGCGCACTGCCTTTTTCTGTTCAAGAAATTCAACCCGATGCTCTTATTTGCGCCGGCTATAAATGGCTTATGGGACCTTATGCCCTGGGAATGGCTTATTATAATGATACTTTTAATGATGGAGAGCCCTTAGAATACAACTGGATAAACAGAAAAAATAGCAATGATTTTTCCCAATTGGTCAATTATCAAGATGAATACGAGCCTAAATCCGATCGGTTTTCAGTAGGAGAATCCAGTAATTTTATCCTAGTACCTATGCAAATAGAGGGCATTAATCAACTCCTAGCGTGGGGACAAGAAGCCATACAAGAATACACTCATGCAATCTCAAAAGATGCGATTTCTACATTGAGAGCTAAAGGTTGTTTTATAGAAGAAGACGCCTATCGCGCCAAGCATCTCTTTGGAATCTACCTTCCAGATGCTATGGATATGGAAGTGATTAAAGAACGCTTTCGCGAAAGCGGAATCTCTGTGGGTTTTCGTGGAAAAGCAATTCGTGTGTCACCACACCTGTATAATACTGCAGAAGATTTTGAATGGTTTTTGCAATGTTTTGAATAGCATTTATGCTTTGATGTACCTGCTGGGAATAGTACCTTTACCACAAATTAAAATTACGTGAGTAAAACCACACTCTCGAACCACCTTGCACAGTCTCCTGCACTCAGGAAACTAGGGGATTCTATTGTCCAAAATCATAGAAGTATACAAGCCAAAGGTCTCACAGGCTCTGCGCTTTCCTTTACCATACAACAACTATTTGGGGATCAAGAACAGCCTATTCTGCTAATCTTAAACGATAAAGAAGAAGCGGCGTATTACCTTAACGACTTAGAGCAACTGCGTAAAGAAGAAAATGTACTCTTCTATCCAGGTAGTTATCGCAGACCGTATCAAATAGAAGAGACAGACAATGCTAATATTCTCCTGCGAGCGGAGGTGCTCAACCGTATTAACTCGCGTCGTAAAAATGCTCTTATTGTCACTTATCCCGATGCGCTCTTTGAAAAAGTAGTCACCCGTAAAGAACTGGATAGACAAACACTCAAAATTTCGGTAAATGATAAACTCTCTATAGATTTTATAAACGAGACCTTATTTGAGTACCAGTTTAAACGAGTAGATTTTGTTACAGAACCTGGAGAATTCTCAGTACGTGGTGGTATTCTGGATGTGTTTTCTTACGCTCACGACGAGCCTTACAGATTAGAGTTTTTTGGAGACGAGGTAGAAAGCATTAGAACTTTTGATGTGGAGACACAGTTGTCTAATGAGCAACTTAAAAAAATATCGGTAATGCCTAATGTGGAGAATAAGGCATTAGAAGAAAAACGAGATACTTTCTTGCAATACATTTCTAGTAAAACGCTGGTCATTATAAAAAACAGATCGTTGTTTTATGATCGTATTGATAAAAATTTTGCTAAAGCACAAGAAGCCTTTTCCAAACTTTCACAAGAAGTCAAGCGCTCACAACCCACAGAGTTATTTTGCACAGCAGACCTCCTTAAAACCGAATTAGGGAATTTTCAAACCATAGATCTGGGAGAGCCAGATGGGGTTACGGTGAACACCCTAGTGCAGTTTAAACAACAACCACAACCTTCTTTTAACAAGCAATTTGACCTTCTTATCCAGAACCTTAATGACAATCATGAGCTAGGTTATAAAAATTACATCACCTGTGTAAGCGAGCAGCAGGCACAACGTTTTCATGATATTTTTGATGATGCAGATGCTAAGGTTGCGCAATATGAAACCATCGTATTGTCCCTATATCAAGGATTTATAGATGATGACCTAAAAATTGCGGTCTATACAGACCATCAGATTTTTGAGCGCTATCATAAATTTAGTATTAAAAATGGCTATGCTAAAAAACAGGCCATTACGCTTAAAGAATTGACCAATCTCCAAGTGGGCGATTTTGTAACCCATATAGATCACGGGATTGGAAAATTTGGCGGACTACAAAAAATAGAAGTTGAGAGCAAGCCACAAGAAGCTATTAAACTTATTTATGGGGAGCGTGATATCTTGTATTTAAGCATTCATTCCCTGCATAAAATCACCAAGTTTAATGGTAAAGATGGCAAAGTACCGCAACTGTACAAGTTAGGCAGTCAAGCGTGGAAAAAGCTTAAGGCCAAAACAAAATCACGTGTCAAGCACATTGCCTTTAACCTGATAAAACTCTACGCAAAACGGCGTATGCAAAAAGGCTTTGCTTTTGGTCCAGACACACATATGCAACACGAGTTAGAAGCTAGTTTTATCTATGAAGATACGCCAGATCAAAGCACGGCCACGGCAGATGTAAAAAAGGATATGGAAAGTGATCGTCCTATGGATAGGCTCGTTTGTGGTGATGTAGGTTTTGGGAAGACAGAAGTAGCCATACGCGCTGCCTTTAAAGCGGTAGATAATGGAAAGCAAGTAGCGATATTAGTGCCTACGACCATACTGGCGTTTCAGCATGCGAAGACCTTTAGAGAGCGTCTCAAAGATTTTCCCGTGCGTATAGAATACCTTAACCGTTTTAGAACGGCAAAGCAAAAACGCGAAGTCTTAGAAGGATTAAAAAATGGTGCTGTAGATATCGTGATAGGCACGCACCAACTCACGAGTAAAAATGTAAAGTTTAAAGACCTAGGCTTACTCGTAATAGATGAAGAACAAAAATTTGGTGTGGCTGTAAAAGACAAGCTCAAAACCATTTCAGAAACGGTAGATACCCTTACTTTAACGGCAACTCCTATTCCCCGTACGTTGCAGTTTAGTCTTATGGCGGCACGTGATTTAAGTACAATTACCACGCCTCCACCTAACCGCTATCCTATTGAGAGTAGTGTCGTTCGTTTTTCTGAAGAAACCATACGCGATGCTGTAAGCTATGAGATACAACGTGGCGGACAAGTATTTTTTATCCATAACCGTATCGAAAATATTAAAGAAGTTTCCGGTCTTATACAACGTCTTGTGCCCGATGCAAAAGTGGCTGTTGGACACGGTCAGATGGAAGGTAAAAAGCTAGAAGAATTAATGCTTGCTTTTATGAATGGAGAGTTTGACGTACTCGTCTCAACTACCATTGTAGAAAGTGGTTTGGATGTACCTAACGCCAACACCATTTTTATTAATAATGCTAATAATTTTGGGCTATCAGACCTACACCAGATGCGTGGTCGTGTGGGTAGAAGTAATAAAAAAGCCTTTTGTTATTTTATCACGCCACCCTATTCTGCGATGACGGATGATGCTCGTAAACGCATCTCTGCTTTGGAGCAGTTTTCGGTATTAGGAAGTGGTTTTAATATTGCCATGAAAGATCTAGAAATACGTGGAGCAGGAGATTTATTGGGTGGAGAACAAAGTGGTTTTATAAACGAAATAGGTTTTGATACCTACCAGAAAATCCTCAATGAAGCAATAGAAGAACTTAAAGAAGATGAGTTTGCGAGTTTATATGAGGAAGATGCTGCTTTCGCGAAAGCAGACCCTTCGACAGGGCTCAGTACATACAAAGAATACGTAAAAGATACGGTTATAGACACCGACTTCACATTGCTCTTTCCAGACGAATACATAAACAGTGTTGCCGAAAGATATACGCTGTATACAGCCCTTAACAACGTGAAAACCGAGGAAGAACTCGCCGCTTTTGAAGCCAAACTCCTAGACCGTTTTGGACCACTTCCCGAAGAAGCCGAAGATTTATTAGACTCTGTACGTATAAAATGGGTGGCTACTAAAATTGGATTAGAAAAAGTAGTGATGAAAAAAGGGAAACTTACTGGCTTCTTTATCTCAGACCAGCAAAGTCCGTTTTTCCAGAGTCCCGCTTTTGGACGGGTACTGCAGTATGTGCAGGAAAATGCCTATAGATTGCAATTAAAAGAAAAGAAAACGACCAAAGGATTGCGCTTGCTCCTTAAATCTGATGATGCTAAGACGGTGCAAGATGTGGTACGATTGTTACAACCTATCCTACCTCAAAAAACAGTTGTAGAAACAAATATGTGATGAAATATCTCCTAGTATATTGTGGGTTTTTTATTGTCTTTCTAGGCAATGCACAATCCTTTACAACTAACGGAGCCGTACTTCTCAAAGCGCAAATTAAACTAGGCAATCAAAATCAAGGTGTAAAAATAGGTGCCTATGCCGTAGGTGCCGCGCATTATGGAGATGTAGCTATAGAAGGAGGTATTGCGTTGTATAGTGGTTATCTTTTTAAAAGACATACGGTTAAAACTCGAGGACTTCATTACGGCTATGATGTGTTTAGCCTAATAGGTATTGGCAATAATACAAACTTGTTAGTTTCTTCCTTTTTTGCAGATAATCCTCTCCTTTTTTCTCCTGAGATAGATCAGAAATTTTACGGTCTTGGATTTGGTTTTGAGAAAGAGTTTCTGCCTGCTAATCTCAACGAATTTGATCAAAGATTAGGGAAGTTTCTCCTTCGATTTTCTAATGCGCGTCATTCTATTAATTCGCAGTTTAAAAACGACTTTAAGTTTGGAAAAGTGTTTAATGGCCAAGCAACAGATTATGGCAATACTGGGCATTTTAGTATTAGTTATAGCGAGTATCAATCGCCGCTTAGGGCCATTCACATAGGCGCGGGACTCCAACTTTTCACTCCAGAGGCAGACTATAGCAGGACTCCAGATAATAAGGTACAAAACGCCGCAGATGGAAGTAGGCCGGTGTGGCATACTAAAGGAAGATATAACAAGCTATTTTATGCCAATCTGTACGGATATGGAAGCTATCAAGATGATGGGGTTTTTGCTTTCGCGAAAGCTGGATTGAACTCACAAAAACTAGGTGCCTTCATTCAAAACACCTTACATGACAGTTTTGGTTTAAATCCGCGATATCCTTGGGATGTTACGGCTAGTGATAGGATATTTATAGAAACCGGCGCCAGCCTTTTTATCCCTGAAGATAATGACTAGATTACACTACATCATTCTTCTATTAGGCTTGCTATTGCTAGGGAGCTGCGGCACTTATAAGCGCTCTTTTTCTGAAACGCTTAAGGAGATTCCAGCAACCTCAAAAAAACCCATCTATAGACTAGATCTAAGTCATCAAAACCTTCTTGAAGCTCCAGAAAAAATAGAGGAACTGGCTCATCTTAAAATGTTGAACCTGTCGGCGAATGTAGGATTGAATCTGGAAGAATTTTTTGAGAAAATTTCCAATCCAGAACGTATAGAAATTCTAATTCTAGATAGCTTACAATTAACCGTAGTGCCTCAGAATATCAAACGCTTTACCCATTTAAAACATCTATCTCTCAATAATAATCCAAAAGCAGATTTTAATGCGATTTTTAAAACGGTAAACACTTTGCCTATTACTTTTGTTAATCTTCAAAACAATGCGCTAAAAGAACTTCCTCCAGCAATTGGAGATCTCAAGGATATAACGCACATAAATCTATCGTATAATAGATTGCACTCAGGGCAAGTGTACACTATTCTTACTATGCTGCCCAAGCTTAACTCCTTGTGGCTTAATCATAATCAATTTACCGAGCTACCTCCAGAAATAGGACAACTTAGTTCCTTGCGTAATTTATATATTGAACACAATGCGCTAACAGACTTACCCGAAGAAATAACTGGCTTAAGTAAGGTATGGGTGCTACACGCTGGGCACAACCAATTTAAAGAAATACCTACTGCCCTTAGCCGAATGAAAATATTATTACTGCTGCATATAAATAATAACCGCATCCATACTATTCCTGAAGAATTTGCTTCTAAAAAACACAGCATAAAGGGAATTATAGTAGACAATAATGCCTTATCTGATGCAGACAAAAAACGTTGGTCAAAGGAGTTCGATCACTGCTTTATCTCTTCTTTTTAGTTTTCTCAAAAGCCCTAAAACAAAGACTAATAGTGTATTGACGGGCAAATGACGGGTAAAATTCTATCCAAAAACTGTTATAAAACATAAAGCTGCTATACTATTGCAGTGTTAAACTTCTTGTACATTTGATGCGCATCATTACAAGGCAAACTATTTATGATGAAACAACCCGCTTTAGGACAAAAGATTTTAGAACTGCGCCAGCAAAAAGGACTGACTCAGGAAGAACTTGTAGAACAATGTAATATCTCTGTACGAACCATACAACGTATAGAAGCTGGCGAGACAATGCCTCGAATTTATACCATTAAAACCATACTCTCTGCACTAGATCGTGATCTCGATGACTTAAAAGAAGACTCTCTTTTTGAAACAAAAGTAAAACAAGTGATGCTCATAGAACTTGACGATAACAAGGAGGCTTCGTATCTGATCAATCAATTACACATAGGATGGATTGCCGGAATCTTGAGTATGATTGCTTTAGCATTTCAAATATTTGAAGAATATAATCACCTCGATCAAGGCTCCTATTTTTTAGGAAACTTAGGTTATATAGGCCTTTCTGTTTTTGTTATTGTTAGTTTTTTCTTTCATATGAGAGCATTTATTCTCATCGGGAATCTATTTAAAATGAACCTTCTCAAAATTGCCGCCATTGTATTTATTATTGTAGAAACAATTATGAATTTAATTACCATCATAGATATAAACAGAAATTACGTTCCAGACATCGCCTATGGAATTATTGGATTTATACTCTATGGGCTCAGCTTTTTGCTTTTTGGATACGCTCTGTATAAATTACAACGGTTAGGAAACCTCTCCAAAATAACAGCTGTGATTTATCTCATTATTGGAGCTCTATTTCTAACTATTATTTTAGGACTTATTGCAATTCCATTGAGCATCATTGCCCAAGTACTCAACATTATTATTATACTAAAAGCAATAGACCTCGTTAAGGAGCATCTGGATCGCACTTAAGGCTAGCCATAAATAAGGCTCCTATAAAGGAGCCTTAATACTAACAATCTATGTGAAAAAAATTACTGTACTACTAAGGTATTGTCAGTAGCAGTTTTGTTAAGAGGACAGAAAAATACATATTCTCCTTTTTCTAATGTAGTAGGATTAGAATGTCCTGTTGTATTATTTGCAACTACGGCAGTTACATAAGCTGTTTTGATATGGTTTTCTGGATTAGAAACATCTTTTCCTTTTGGTACCAATACAAATCCAACATCTGTACCTACGTTGTTGTTATCAATTTCAAAAACATAAGTTCCCGCGTTTACGGTAAGTTGCTTTTGTGTAAATTCTCCTTTAGTTTGTTCTAACGTGATTTTTTTTGTCATTTTATCTTTCATCATCTTGTCTTGCGCTTGTGCCGCAAATGATATACTAAAGATTAGGACGAATACTGCAATTACTTTTTTCATTTTTGTGTGTTTAAATTAATTAAGGTTAAATTATATATATAAAATTTATTTGTTAGCGATTTATTATGCTTCAGATTAACAATAAAAATCGTGAATAAAGCTTTTCGAACAATGTGCTTTAGGGTTAATGG
>CAZXMY010000033.1:0-13006 GCA_964641325.1 uncultured Flavobacteriaceae bacterium
ACATACTCCTTATCCATCATCTGTATCCCTTCACTACAAATATAATTGAGTTTTAATAAGCTTAACAAAACACCTATTCATCAGAAGTGAAATTACGTTAAAGCAACTAATATAAACGACAAAAGACACCTTTAAGGGTGTCTTTTGTCATAATAAGTATATAAAATTAGTTATGCATCAATATTTGCATACTTTGCATTTTTCTCTATAAACTCACGTCTAGGTGGAACTTCATCTCCCATTAGCATAGAGAAAATTCTATCTGCTTCTGTTCCATTATCTATAGTTACTTGACGTAATGTTCTAAACTCAGGATTCATTGTAGTATCCCAAAGTTGTTCTGCATTCATCTCTCCAAGACCCTTATAACGCTGGATAGAAACACCTTGATTACCAAACTCTGCTGCTATAGAATCACGCTGGTCATCATCCCAAGCATAACGTTTTTTCTGTCCTTTTTTAACTAGATATAAAGGAGGGGTTGCTATATATACATATCCGTTTTCAACTAGTTCTCTCATATATCTAAAGAAAAATGTTAAGATTAGCGTTGAAATATGGCTTCCATCTACATCGGCATCACACATTATCACAACTTTATGATAACGTAATTTACTCAAGTTTAGTTCTTTACTATCCTCTTCTGTTCCTATAGTGACTCCTAAGGCTGTAAATATATTTCTAATCTCTTCATTTTCAAACACTTTATGTTGCATAGCCTTCTCTACGTTCAAAATCTTACCTCGTAATGGTAAGATAGCTTGAAACTCACGGTCACGACCTTGTTTTGCCGTCCCACCTGCCGAATCTCCCTCGACTAAGAACACCTCACTCGCTGCTGGGTCTGTTTCAGAACAGTCAGATAATTTTCCAGGAAGACCTCCTATACTCATTACCGTTTTACGCTGTACCATCTCACGTGCTTTCTTGGCAGCGTGACGTGCTTGTGCAGCGAGTATTACCTTTTGAACAATCGTTTTTGCATCATTAGGATTTTCCTCCATATAGATTTCAACCATCTCTGCAACTGCCTGCGACACAGCTGATGTTACCTCACGGTTTCCTAATTTTGTTTTAGTTTGCCCTTCAAATTGAGGCTCTCCTACTTTTACAGATATAATAGCTGTTAAGCCTTCGCGAAAATCATCTCCCGCAATATCAAACTTGAGTTTATCAAGCATCCCTGAGTTCTCTGCAAACTTCTTTAAAGAGCCTGTAAGTCCACGACGGAAACCTGCTAAGTGCGTCCCTCCTTCGTGTGTATTAATATTGTTTACGTATGAGTGTAAATTCTCAGAATAACTATCATTATAAATCATAGCTACCTCAACAGGAATTCCGTTTTTCTCACCTTCCATAGATATCACATCGCCTATAATTGCGTTACGTGTTCCATCTAAGAAACGTACAAACTCAGCAAGACCTACTTCACTATGAAATGTTTCTATTTCAAACGTACCATCATCCTTAGGTTGACGTTTGTCTTCTAAAGTGATTGTTAACCCCTTATTTAAGTATGACAACTCTCTTAATCGAGATGCTAACGTATCATAATTATATTCTGTCGTTTGTTGAAATATTGTTGGGTCAGGTAAGAATGTAACCTCTGTTCCTGTAAAGTCAGTTTCTCCAATTGCCTTTACAGGGTACATTGCTTTACCTCGTTCATACTCCTGCTCCCAAACTTTACCTTCTTTATATACTGTTGCCCTTAAATGATTTGAAAGTGCATTTACACAAGAAACTCCTACACCGTGAAGTCCTCCCGAAACCTTATAAGAGTCTTTATCAAACTTCCCACCTGCTCCAATCTTAGTCATTACAACCTCTAAAGCAGATACTCCTTCTTTTTTATGTATTCCTATAGGGATCCCTCTACCGTTATCTCTTACGCTTATAGAGTTGTTTTCATTTATGGTAACAATTATTGTATCACAGTGTCCTGCCATTGCTTCATCAATGGAGTTGTCTACAACTTCATATACTAAATGATGCAATCCTCTTACGCCTACATCACCAATATACATTGATGGACGCATACGCACGTGCTCCATGCCCTCTAGGGCCTGAATACTATCTGCCGAATATTGTTTTTTATTAGCGTCTTCGCTCATAGTTTTGTCTTAAAAAATGACTGTCTAACAAATATAAAGAAAGGCTATCCTCAAAGGGCAAAAAAGCACCCTAAAACCCTTTGAAGTTATCAACAAATTGTGGAAAAATAATAGTACGCAAAAGTCACTATTTATGCGCTTTCGCGAAAAGCAAAGCTCAACAAATTAGACGGCTCTATTTTCACTAATTGCAATCACAGGACAAAAGAGATATTCTCCTGTACGAATTCAATATTTGAAGAGTTTATTGCTATAGGAATTGCTCAAAATACAGAACTCTGCTTACTATGAAATCTGCCTACTATTTTTTACACACTATTACAGAGAATTAGAAATGGCTTATTTAGCAGGTAAGACTTTTGCGGCCACTTCTCCAAAGCCCACGCGCTTGCCATCCTTAGCCGCATAACCGCGCATACTAACCGTATCTCCATCCTGTATGAAGGTGCGTGTACTCCCATCTTTTAATTGTAAAGGTTTGGTTCCCATCCAGGCAAGTTCTAGCATAGAGCCATAGGAATTCTCGTCTTTCCCAGATATGGTTCCAGAACCATACAGATCTCCTATATTAATATTACACCCATTTACGGTATGATGAGCGAGTTGCTGCGCCATACTCCAGTACATATACTTAAAATTAGAATTGCAAATAACCGTTTCTTCTTTACCTTCAGGTGTGATGCCTACTTCTAAGTGTATATTATAATTATTTGCTGTATGCTGCTCTAAATACGGCAATACATTGGGCTTCTGAACGGGTCCCATTTCCCGAAAAGGTTCTAGAGCATCTAAAGTCACAATCCAAGGGGATATGTGAGAGGCAAAATTCTTCCCTAAAAAAGGCCCCAACGGCACGTACTCCCATTTTTGAATATCCCGCGCAGACCAATCATTAAGTAAGACCATCCCAAAAATATAATCATTTGCAGCCTTTGTAGGAATCGTTTCTCCTAAGGATGTATTTTTTCCTGTAATAAAAGCCATCTCTAGTTCAAAATCCAATCGCTGCGTGGGACCATAAACCGGCACCTCAGCACCTTTGGGTAAAGTCTGACCTTGTGGCCTATGAAAATCTTGACCGCTCACCACTATAGAAGAGGCTCGCCCGTGATAGCCTACAGGAATATGCCTCCAGTTAGGAAGCAGTGCATTTTCTGGATCCCTAAACATCTTACCTACATTAGTCGCATGTTCTATACTCGAATAAAAATCAGTATAATCGCCTATTCTCACGGGAAGATGCATTGTAGCATCTGCTTGAGCTACAAAAATAGCGTCGTTTTGTCCCAAAACCGATCGCGAGTCCTGCAACATCTGTTGGATATCTAAACGCACTTTTGAGGTTATGGTTTTTCCCAAACCAATAAAATCATTGAGCGTTGCCTGTTCAAAAACTGTAGCATCAAAATCAAAAACACCTAGCTTTGCAAGCATAACAAGATCTATGATCTGCTCTCCTATTGCTATTCCAGCTCTAGGAGTTCGTTCAGGGGTAGAAAAAATCCCAAAGGGAAGATTGTGAATGGAAAAATCGGATTGATTTGGTACGTCAATAATCATAATATATTCTTGGTATTATTTGAGCTGTATAGACTAGGCAATAAAAGTACTTATTTTACCCACGATTTAAAGTACTTTCCATCATCAATATCCAAAGCATTTTGAGTAATCATAAGGGGTTTAAAAGTATCTATCATTACCGCAAGTTCTTCGGTCTTAGTCTGACCAATACTGGCTTCATAAGTCCCCGGATGTGGCCCGTGCGGAATTCCCGCAGGATGCAATGATATATGACCCGGAGCGATATTCGTACGGCTCATAAAATCGCCATCTACATAATACAATACCTCATCAGAATCTATATTAGAATGATTATAAGGCGCAGGAATAGACTTGGGATGATAATCATAGAGTCTTGGACAAAAAGAACAAATCACAAAAGCACTAGTCTCAAAAGTTTGATGCACTGGCGGCGGTTGATGCACGCGACCGGTAATAGGTTCAAAATTATGTATGGAAAAACCATAAGGGTAATTATAACCATCCCAACCTACCACATCAAAAGGATGCGTGGCATATACCATCGTATGTAAAATACCTTGTTTCTTAATCTTAAGGACAAACTCACCCTTCTCATCGTGTGTTTCTAAATCTTGTGGTAGTTTATAATCCCGTTCACAAAAAGGAGAATGTTCTAACAACTGTCCAAACCAATTACGATATCGCTTAGGTGTATAAATAGGATGATAGGATTCTGCATAAAAAATACGATTCTCTTGTGTATCAAAGTCTATTTGATAAATCATCCCGCGAGGAATAATGAGATAATCTCCATACTCAAAAGGAATAGTACCTAATAGCGTGCGTAATGTACCCGTTCCTTTATGAACAAATAACATCTCATCTGCATCGGTATTTTTATAAAAATAGGTTGTAAGCGATTGTTTAGGCGCCGCCACACCTATAAGCACATCACTATTTACCAAGAGTGGCTTACGAGCTTCAAGAAAATCGTCCTGAGGCGCAACATCAAAACTAATGAGTTTTCTGGATGCAATATTGTTCTTGATAGCAATTTTAGGAGCAACATCTACACTTTCTATAATATCTTTTACCTGTGTAGGACGATGCGTATGATATAACAGCGACGACATTCCATCAAAACCTATAGTCCCAAATAATTGTTCATTATACAAGCTTCCATCGGGTTTCTTAAACTGTGTATGTCTTTTGGGAGGCATTTTCCCTAATTTGTGATATATAGGCATGAAATCTAATTTTTATACTGAGAAGCGTTGTATGTTTTCCCTTAAAGCGAAAGTATCCAGCATTGTTAACTCAAATATCAACAAATGTTGTTAGTTACCCAAGTTTTTAAGCTCTTTTGCCATTAGGAATGCAGCTCTTAAACGAGAAAGATGGAATAAAAGATAATTTTTTAGTTCTCACAAGGATCCTAATAGAACAATTAATAAGGATTTAAAATAATTTGTACATTACATAAACGCATCAAGTACCACAATTACAGTAGATTACTTTATACAAGGAGCAAGCGAAGCTTATCTTTCTCTTGTAAATACTAGTAATGCTACGACCTATAATTATGTGCTGGATTTAAATGAAGAAAACATTAGTATAGATATATCAAATCTAACCCATGGTTATTATGAAGTTGCTCTGATAACCGACAACGAAGTACAAGATTCTGAAACTCTTTTAAAAAATTAATAGTATGAAAAACATCATTTATATAATAATCTTAGCAATAGCCTCTACTTCCTACGCGCAAGATCCTCAGCTTCTTGATACAGATTGGAATTTGATTGAGATTGTAAAAGAGCAAGAAACTATTATTCCTCCAAGCACCTCATTTTTATCTCAGGCATTATTTGTCAATACAAATATAGACGTGGTTCATCAACTCTGCCAAGATGCATTTTCTTCAGAATTGAACTATATTAACAGTAATGAATTTGACATTCTTCCCGAAACAATTGTTGGATTAGTTGGTAGCTGTGGTGATCCTGAAATTATTGAATTTATGGTTAATCATTATGGATTTTATGGATTGGATAATGGCTCTCCTTTGAACCCTTTTTCTTATGAAATCACCTCTTCCGGAGATGAGTTAACGCTAGTTATTACCAATGGCAATGGAGACGTCGCTACCTATGGTAATTTTACATTGAGCCTTTCAGAAAACGTATTTGCTTCAACTAAATTAATATACAATGCAGAGCACGAGTATATTTCTTTCTTAAGGTTAGAACAGGAAACATTTTTGTCTATTTACGATCTAAATGGTCAAAAACTGTTAGACGCTACCATTTCTTCTTCAGAAATTGTAGATGTAAGTGTACTGCCTAAAGGCATATACTTTGCAACAATGAGCAATAGTAATAACTCAAGGAGTAGTAAAAAATTTGTGAAGTTTTAATAACTATAAGATTAACATACTCGCAGAAAAAGGTTATCTAAAAAGTAATGGCACGAACTCAATGTCACCTTGAGCCTGTCGAAAGGTTGTTGGAGCATACATAGTTCCAAAACTTCGACAAGCTCAGTTTGACAAGCCTAATTTACTTTTTAAATAGCCTATTAAAAATTTACAGAAATTAATAAGCTTCTTCGTGTACCATAGCCACGGCTCTTCCTGACGGGTCATTCATATTTTTAAAAGCTTCATCCCATTCTAAAGCAATAGGTGTACTGCACGCCACACTGGGTACAGATGGCACACAAAGGGCAGCCGTGTCACTAGGGAAATGCTCCTCAAAAATAGAACGGTAATGGAACTCTTCCTTATTTTGTGGGGTATGGATAGGGAAACGGTGATGTGCATTTTCCATTTGAGTATCGGTTACCGCAGCATCTACCACTTCTTTAAGAGTATCAATCCACGAATATCCAACACCGTCTGAAAATTGTTCTTTTTGACGCCACGCCACACTTTCTGGTAAGTATTTTTCAAAGGCTTTGCGCAACACCCATTTCTCCATAGATTGCTCTTTAGTGATCATTTTATCTTTTGGGTTGAGTCGCATCGCTACATCCATAAACTCCTTATCTAAAAAAGGGACACGTCCTTCTATACCCCAAGCCGCTAATGATTTATTGGCACGCAAGCAATCGTACATATGTAGTTTGTCCAACTTGCGAACCGTTTCTTCATGAAAATCTTTTGCTGTAGGCGCTTTATGAAAATACAAATACCCACCAAAAATCTCATCGGCGCCTTCGCCAGAAAGCACCATCTTAACACCCATAGATTTTATAACACGCGCCATTAGATACATGGGGGTACTCGCGCGTATCGTTGTAATATCATAGGTTTCTAAATGATAGATTACATCACGTATGGCATCTAGGCCTTCCTGTATGGTAAACTCTATCGGGTGATGAACGGTACCTATATGATCTGCTACAACTTGTGCTGCTGCCAGATCTGGTGAACCTTTGAGACCTATACTAAAGGAGTGTAATTGCGGCCACCAAGCGGCTTTCTGATCTCCAGACTCAATACGTTTTTCTGAGTATAATTTTGCAATCGCGCTGGTGATAGAAGAATCTAATCCTCCTGAGAGTAGCACGCCATAAGGCACATCACTCATAAGCTGCCTTTTTACAGAAGCTGCCAAGGCATCGTGCAACTCCGCTATACTGGTATCATTATCTTTTACAGCATCATACTCCATCCAGTCTCTTGTATACCATCTAACAGCTGCTTCATCTTTACTAGAAAGGTAATGTCCTGGTGGAAAGAGCTCTATTTTAGAGCAAACCCCTTCAAGAGCTTTTAACTCCGATCCCACATAAAAAGTACCATGTAGATCCCAACCCATATACAATGGGATAATACCCATATGATCACGGGCTATAAAATACTCGTCTTTCTCTGTATCATATAGCGCAAAGCCAAAAATTCCGTTGAGCTCACCTACAAAATCTACACCACGCTCTTTATATAAGGCGAGTATGATCTCACAATCTGATTCTGTTTGAAACTCATAGTCGTTTTTTAAAGTTTTTCGCAATTCTTTATGGTTATAGATTTCGCCATTCGCGGCTAATACTAATTTTCCATCTTTTGAGAATAAGGGTTGTTTGCCTGATGCTGGATCCACAATAGACAGACGCTCGTGTGTCATAATGGCCTTGTCATTAGTAAAGACTCCATTCCAATCTGGTCCGCGATGGCGGATTGTTTTAGACATTTCTAATAATTGGGGGCGTAAATCTGAAGTTTCTTGCTTTACATCAAAAGCACATACAATTCCACACATAATATTGTTGTTTTTATATTTTAGAAGACAAATATCCGAGGCTTGTTTCATTTTTAATACGCCAAACGATTTATTGATTTCAATTTATTACTTAATTTTACAATTACGTATATAATAATAAGTATTTTGCTTTCGCGAAAGCATAATTAGAAAAAAATGCAAGCCAAGCTTAATCACTACGACTAAGTTGCTTGTAATCTTTAGGTTTTTTTAACAACCAGAATTACAACACAGTCGTATCTTTAAAAAAAATAAATAATTTATCATGAAAAAACTAATGACACTAGCCGTGGTTGCACTAGCATTTATTGCAGCACCACAAGTAAATGCACAAGAATTTAAAGTAGACAAGAGTCCGATGGATCAAACGGCTTTTCCTACGAGTTATCGCGAAGCAAAAAAAGACATCAAAGTAACTTACAGTAGACCTCAACTTAAAGAGAGATCTCTTAGTAAACTTGCACCTAATGGTGAAGTATGGCGTACAGGTGCTAATGAAGCCGTAGAAGTAACATTATATAAGGATATGAAACTAGGGTCTACCCCAGTAAAAGCAGGAACGTATACGATGTATACTATTCCAGGTGATAAAGAATGGACCGTTATTTTAAGTTCTGATCTTAACGTTTGGGGTGCTTATTTCTATAAAAAAGAAAATGACGTGGCAAGAATTAATGTTCCTGTAGAGACTGCTGAGGAATCTCTAGAATATTTTGGCATGGAATTTACAGCAGTAGACAAAGGTGCGCACCTGCATATGGGATGGGATAAAGTACGTCTTCAAATACCATTTTACAACTAGAAAGTTGTATTAAAATATAAAAAAAGTGCCTTTAAGAGGCACTTTTTTTATGGGGTAAATACCCAATATTTTTCTAGCGAGTCTTTAATTCGTTTTTGCCAAAGCACTTCTTGATCTTTATTTCTAGAATGATCTGTTTCTCTATCAAAAAGTTCTTGGGTCCTTCTGCGCTCCTGCTCTGTGACTTCATAGAGTTTCTTCACTTCTTCTTTAGAATTTGCAGTAAAGGAAAACTCATGGATGCGCTTTCTAAGCTTACGCGCATGCATCTCTGTAATATCAAAATGACTTTGCTCATGCCTTAAAATAGCTGCGGTGGTATCTGCTGGTTTGTACCATGAAAATGTGGGATAGAAATGCGCAAGTACTTCTGATGATGATTTATCTAGCACTCCATTACCATCTATTGTATAGGAATGTGACATACCACTATTGGTTGTTGCTGCAAAATCTAATAAGTAATCTGGACTGCCTTTAAAATCTGACCACCGCAAGGCTCTGTCTTCTTCCCAAACCCAGCGTTCTGGCGGGTTACTAAAAGTAAAACTTAAGACTGCAATAAGTATATACCACGCCTTTAGCTGCATCAGGTTTTTTGTTTTTTCTTGCGAGCGGCAGGAAAGAGAACATTGTTTAAGATTAATCGATATCCCGGAGAATTAGGATGTAGCTCTAACTCTGTTTTGGGGTCTCCTACACGATGCTGATAGTCTTCTGGATCGTGACCACCATAAAAAGTAAAGAATCCTTTTCCTTTTATCCCATGAATGTAACGTGCTTCTCCATTTGTTCTATTCTCTCCCATTACTAGGACATTAGATTTAATAGTCTCTGCGTCATAAGAGGTGGTTTGTCCCATAAATCCTTTTACTAGAGCGGTATGATTCTGGCATAGCATGGTAGGAATTGGATCCCATTTTGCGCTATAGTCTTTAAGCGTAAAATAATCTGTTTTGAAATTAATATTACGTTTACGCGTCATATCTATACTAGAAAACTCATAAACTGTAGGCGAACGTTCTAAGATAAAGTCTTTAAATGCAAAGGTTTTCTGATAGTCTATTTTATTTTGATAGTTCCCCTCAGAAGGATCTCCATCAAACATAGGTTCGCAAATATCCACACCTTCTGCAGCGAGCGCAATATCAAAACTATCTGTAGCGCTACACATGGCAAACATAAATCCGCCACCTACTACATAGTCCCTTATTTTAAGCGACACATCTCTTTTTTCTTCTGATACTTTGGAGTAGCCCAGTTCTGCCGCAAGGGCTTCTGCTTCTTGTTTCTCTTTTATATACCAAGGTGCAGATCTATAGGCCCTATAAAATTTACCGTATTGCCCCGTAAAATCTTCGTGATGCAAATGCAACCAATCATACAAAATGAGCTGATCGCTCAATACTTCTTTATCATAGATCGTCTTATAAGGTATCTCTGCATAGGTAAGTACCATGGTTACAGCATCATCCCAAGGCACTTTACTGTCTGGCGTATAGACGGCTATTTTAGGTGCCTTTTCTAAAATAACGGCTTCCATATTTTGCGATGGACTTTCTATTTCGGTGAGGATTTGGGCCGCTTTATCATCAGAAAGCACTTCGTAAGTCACACCACGTATGGTACATTCTTTTCTAATATCTTCGGTATCCGGTAATAAAAAGGAACCTCCTCTGTAATTTAATAACCATTTTACCTTGAGATTTTGATCTAATGTCCAATAGGTAATACCGTATGCTTTGAGGTGTTCTTGTTGAGTTTCTGCATCCATAGGAATGAGGATGTATGACGCTTTCGCGAAAGCAAAACTCATCAAAAACAAAAGAAATAAAACCGATTTTTTCATTGTCATATATAACGTACAATTTACGGTTTTCTTATGACAAAAGTGATGCCATAGTAGAAGAGATAAAAGTATTTAACACGCAGTTTAGAGTATACTTTTAAAAAGGTACTCCATCATCTTCTCCACCAAAGGCTTCATCGGGTGATGGCAGGTTATCGGGTTTAAAGGTATCATCATTTGCAGCCGCATTCATACTACTTGCAAATTCATAAGGAGTACTAAAATCATCTAGGTTATCAAATTTACCAAGATGCCCAATAAACTTAAGACGTATATTATCCAGACCACCATTACGGTGCTTCGCTACGATAAACTCTCCTTGACCTTCTGTAGGGCTGCGCTCTTCATCATCCCACTCCTCTATCTTATAATATTCGGGGCGATAGATAAAAGAAACGATATCTGCATCTTGCTCAATCGCTCCAGATTCACGAAGGTCAGAAAGAATAGGACGCTTGCTTCCTCCACGGGTTTCTACGGCACGCGATAATTGGGATAATGCGATCACAGGAATATTTAATTCTTTAGCAAGTGCCTTGAGGTTACGAGAAATCATAGAGATTTCTTGCTCACGGTTTCCTCCTTTTTGAGTAGAACCACCAGTCATTAACTGCAGATAATCAATCATTATTATCTTGATACCATACTGCGATGCCAGTCGTCTTGCTTTTGCCCGTAAATCAAAAATGGACAAAGAAGGCGTATCATCTATAAACAAAGGGGCTTTCTCTAAACTTTTTACTTTTACATTAAGCTGTTCCCACTCGTGTTTTTCTAATTTACCCGTACGCAGTTTTTCACTTGACAATCCAGTTTCTGAAGAAATCAAACGCGTTATCAATTGAACCGAGCTCATCTCTAGAGAGAAAAAGGCAACGGGTACATTTTTTTCTACCGCCATATTACGGGCCATCGTAAGAGTCATTGCTGTTTTACCCATACCTGGACGTGCTGCTACAATAATAAGATCAGACGGTTGCCATCCGGAAGTGAGGGCATCCACCTTTGTAAAACCAGAAGGAATTCCAGAAAGTCCTTCTTGATTAGCAATTTCTTCTATTTTCTTTTTGGCTTGTATTACAAGATTTTGAGCAGTTTCTGTACTTCGCTTTACATTGCCTTGAGTAACATCATATAATTTTGTCTCTGCATTATCTAATAAATCAAAAACATCTGTCGTATCATCGTAGGCTTCTTCTATAATCTCGCTTGAGATTTTAATAAGAGAACGCTGTATGTGTTTTTGTAAGATGATACGTGCGTGATACTCAATATGCGCAGAAGAGGCTACTTTTTGTGTAAGTTGTATAAGATAATAATCACCTCCTGCTGCATCGAGCTTTGCCATTTTCTTAAGTTGCTCAGAAACAGTTAATAAGTCGATAGGTTGCCCTTCTTCAAAGAGGATTCTTATTGCCTCAAAAATGTGCTGATGCTGTTCTTTATAGAAAACTTCTGGAGAAAGAATATCGATTACCTCATCTACACCCTTTTTATCTATCATCAAAGCACCTAACACAACTAACTCTAAATCAATAGCTTGAGGTGGTATCTTTCCTTTTTCTAACGGAATTACTTGTCCTTTTAAAATATTATAAGCTGGTGTTGGTTTGGTTTTCTCCATGACTACGAAAGTAAAAAAAAGGATGGCTCATTGTTTATTAAAACGAAATCATCTTCCTAACAATTGCCCGTTTACAACTATTTAATAACTCAATATTATTGTTAATAAACCAAAAAAAATCTGAAGCGCAAAACTTCAGATTTTTGTATCAAGTGAAAAAATGGGCACTAGCCTTTAAAGACTCCCATTTTAGAATATTTATCCATTCGTTTTTCAACCAAATCTTCTGGTGATAAGTTTTTAAATTCGTCAAAAGAATCTACAATTGCTTTTTTGACAGTCGCAAAAGTTTCTTCTCTATTTGCGTGAGCACCGCCCAAAGGTTCTTTTACAATCTCATCGATAATCTTCTGTTTCTTCATGTCATTTGCCGTAAGCTTTAAAGCTTCTGCGGCTTGCTCCTTAAACTCCCAACTTCTCCATAATATAGATGAGCAAGACTCCGGTGATATTACAGAATACCATGTATTCTCCAGCATAAGTACTTTATCTCCTACGCCTATACCTAAAGCTCCTCCACTGGCTCCTTCTCCAATTATCACAACAATAATAGGTACTTTAAGGCGTGTCATTTCTAAAATATTTCTGGCAATAGCTTCTCCTTGACCACGTTCCTCTGCTTCCAATCCTGGGTATGCTCCTGGAGTATCAATTATAGTTACAACTGGCACTCCAAATTTCTCAGCGCTCTTCATAAGACGCAAAGCCTTGCGATATCCTTCTGGATTTGCCATTCCAAAATTACGATACTGTCGAGTCTTTGTATTAAATCCTTTTTGCTGGCCGATGAACATATAACTTTGATCACCAATCTTTCCAAGCCCACCAATCATGGCC
>CAZXMY010000034.1:0-12927 GCA_964641325.1 uncultured Flavobacteriaceae bacterium
TTGAAATAAGTGTGTTAATGTTGATTGGGTTCTTGTAATGGCTTCTGTACTTCCTTGCACACGACTAAACATCCCTTTCCCTCTCACGTAGTACTTACGATCTTTCCAATTATGATTAAAATCTACACCGCCAGAAAAAGCTTGTGTATGTAAAAAAGATACTTCGGGAGCTATATTTCTATGCGTCGCAGTAAAAATTCCGCCTATAAATGAGTTCCGGTCATTAAAATCCTTCTGCACACGGCCCACAAAATAATTGGTAAGTGGCTCTACTAACTCTTCGCGTTTCTCTCCCAATTCTCCAGCTGTTTCTAGCACATCTGTCACATCTGATCTCGTATCAAGTCCTATCTCTCCAAATTCCTTTGCTGTAACACTTTCCAAAATCCCAAATGCCCATCCATCTTTTGTTTTTCCGCTAAATTTTGCTGCACCCAATATCGTAGAGTTTGTAGGCACGTCTTCAAACTCCCCTTGATTTCCATCTACTGTTGTAAATCCTTGCGGAGTGCGTCCAATACGTCTTGAAAAGAATAGATTGTCAGAGCCTCCGCCTACTTCAAAATCAAATATATTTTTATTCTCTACAAAGAAAGGTCTTCGTTCTTGAAAGAAAATTTCAAAGCCATCTAAGGCAATGGCACCCGGATCTGCATCTACCTGTCCAAAATCCGGATTTACCGTAAGATCAAGAGTCAGGTCGTTTGTAATCCCAATTTTTGCATCGAGACCCGCATTAATCTTAAAATCATCACCGTCTCTAAAAGGATTACCCGTTTGGGCTTCAAACGTATCATATTGTCCGAGTAAAAAAGGTTGAATTTCCAATTGCTTTTGAGGTTTGATTCCTTTAAGACCTCTTAACTCACCAAATTCACTCACCCATCCTGGAGGATTTGGTGGGACTGGCTGCCATAGAGAACGCTCCTCGTTTGCAAAATAGCGTCTTGTAGATTGTAATCCCCATATCTGTTCTTCATCATTCCCAAAACGCAATTGACTTAAGGGAATACGCATTTCTGCAGTCCAACCTTCATCATCCTCTGCTGTGGCGAGATACCAGATAGGATTCCAACTATCATCAAAATTCCCATTGTTAGAAATAAATTCATCTCCTTTTACACCAGAAGCAGATGCGGTAAATGAAAAACCAGATCGATCATCATTATAACTATCTAAGTTGATCTCTACCCAATCACCGGGAAAATCATCCCTACGACCTAAACGTTTTTCTAATTTGGATTTGTCGCTTTCATAACATTTAAATGCTACGTATAGATTCTTCTCGTCGTAGGCAATTTTCATTTTAGTCTGTTGCGAAGGATCAGTACCTACATCGGGTTCAAATTCTACGTAGTCGGATGCCCATTCTACAACATTCCAAGCACTATCAGAAAGGTCTCCGTCTATTTTAGGAGCCTCGACCGTAATTTTTTGAGTAGTATAAACTCTCTTTTGATAGGTGGTAAGAGAGTCCTGTTTCGAGTACGCTTTCGCGAAAGCGAGAAAAGAAAAAATAGCAGTTAACATAACCGCTCGTGATTGATTGATGAATGACATAGTAGTTAGCTTGTTACCTAAATAGACTACTCCAAAAACCTTTTGTGACAGAATTAATGTTAATTAACATTTATAGTCTGTTTTCCCTTGGCATTTTAAAAGAAAGAAATAAATAAGAGGAAAGACTACAAATTAATAGCCCTATTCCTTGTTGAAAAGTTGAAGTTAAATACAGATCTAGTAGCTTCATACCCGGTGAACGAAAACTTTAAACTTTAGTAGGAATTGCATTTTCTTGGGAGAAAGAGAAAGAATGCTATTTATCCCTTTTCCAAATATCAGGAGCAAGCCAAGAACTTATAGAAGAGCTGGCTACGTTAGGCGAATATCAGCTAGCAGGGCATTCATATTTGACTAGAAACGTGTCAAAAATTATATGTAAATTGAGTGTATAAGTCATAAGAAGTTTTACGACTTTTGTTCTTTTTTTTATAAGAAATATCTTATTATTCATGGGTAGATAAATTTCCAATAACAAACCTGTAAGTAAGAATAACTAGCGAAGACTAATGAAGATAAAACTATCCCCTTTGACTCCGTTAAAACCATTGTTATATTTCTCTCTTTTTAAGTATCCGCTTACTGAGAGTGAAATTCTTGCCTTTTCTGAAAATAAGAACCAAGATGAAACGGAAGCCGCTCTAGAAAAATTAGTCCAGCAGAAAGTTGTCTACAAAATTGATGATTTTTACTGTTTAGAAAATGACCAAGCCCAAATAGATAGGAGACGAGATGGAAATGAAGGTGCTAAGAAAATTCATAAAAAAGCAGATAGAAGATCTAGATTAATTTCTAAATTTCCTTTTGTAGAAGGAGTAGGTCTCTCTGGAGCATTATCCAAAGGTTTTTTTGATAAAGATGGTGATATAGACTTTTTTATAATCACATCGCCAGGACGACTATGGATTGCGCGTACGCTGCTCATATTGTATAAAAAAATATTTCTACTTAATTCTAAAAAATACTTTTGTGTCAATTATTTTGTAAGTGAAAATGCGCTCGAGATTACAGAAAAAAATCTTTTTACAGCAACAGAGTTAGTTACGCTTATCCCAATGTATGGTAACGGGAGTTTTAATAAATTTTATGACCTAAATTCCTGGGCATACAGGCAATTCCCAAACAAATCGTACCACGAGGCTATCAATACTTTAAAGCCTATAAAAAAGCCAGGTTTTGTAAACTTGATCCAGAACATACTGGGCACTTCTTTGGGAGACAAACTAGATGCCTTCTTACTTAAATTAACCTATAAAAAATGGAAAGTTAAATTTGACCATCTGGACAGAGATCAGTTTGATATTGCCATGAAATCCACACAAGATGTATCTAAGCATCATCCCAAAAATTTTCAAAAGAGAGTAATCACTCGACTCAATGAAAAATACAGTGAGTATCAAGAGAAATATGACATTCCTTTAAGCCCAGAACATGCTTGATATACTCTTCTCGCATTCGTATTACTACCCATTAGACAAAAAACAATGGGATAATAAAACCCCGTATCCTCCTTTAGGAACCATCTATGCTGCAGCTCTTATGCGTCAAGAAGGTCACAAGGTAGCACTCTTTGACACCAACTTGCGCGACAATCCATTTGCTATAAAAGAAGAACTAGAGACAAAAAAACCAAAGTTTCTTGTACTCTATGACGACGGCTTTAACTACCTCACAAAAATGTGTCTTACTACCATGAGAGAAGCTGCATTTGAGATGATTGCCTTAGGCAAAAAAAATAATTGCACCGTTATTGTCACGAGTTCAGACAGTACAGATCATTATGAAAAATATCTGGAAGCCGGAGCAGATTACATAATACAGGGAGAAGGAGAACTTGCATTGAAAGAACTTATTAGTACGCTCAACAAGAACGAAAGTACAGCCTTAATAAAAGGTTTAGTCTTCACATCAGAAACGGGCATTGTAAAACAGCCTAAACGCGCTGTACTTAGAGACCTAGATGAACTCCCACTTCCAGCATGGGACCTTGTAGATGTAGAAGCATATAGGGATGTTTGGAAAAGTGGCGGAAAAGAATTTACCCTTAATATAGCCACTACAAGAGGTTGCCCCTATAAATGTAACTGGTGTGCAAAACCCATTTATGGAAATAGATACAACTCGCACTCACCAGAATATATTGTAAAACATTTAGCACTTTTACAAAAGCAGTATGGTGTGAAGAAATTCTGGATGTGCGATGATATTTTTGGATTAAAACCTAATTGGGTTCAGCAATTTAATGTTGCACTTAAAGAAGCAAATCTTACCATCTCCTATTATATTCAAAGCCGTGTAGACCTACTGCTTAAAGATGACACGATAGACGCCCTAGCAGAATCTGGATTAAAAGAAGTATGGGTTGGAGCTGAGAGTGGCTCACAAAAAATTCTTGATGCTATGGATAAAGGCACTCAAGTAGAAGAAATCTATACCGCTACTCGATTACTCAAGAAGAAAAACATTAAAGTAGCCTTCTTCATACAGTTTGGATATCTAGATGAAACTAAAGAAGATATTGCTAAAACAGTAAGTATGATTAAAGAACTACTTCCTGATAACCTTGGGATTTCAGTTTCCTATCCCTTGCCGGGCACTAAGTTTTATGACAAGGTAAAAGATGATCTCCAACTCAAGGCAAACTGGACAGATTCTGATGATCTTGCGATGATGTTTCAAGGTACTTTTAACTCTGCCTATTACAAAAAATTACACCGCTATGTGCATAAGGAATACCGTAAAAGCCAAGCCATAGCCTACTTTAAAAAGGCATTTTCTAATCCATTATCTGTATCTAGAGGACAGTTGAGAGGTATGGCCCTCTATTTTTACTACTTACCAAGTTCTTTATTAGATCGATTTGCCTTGCAACAAATGCAACATACCAATGAGTAGTGATTTTGACATCGCCGCACAAGAGTATGATCGCCATTTTTCTTTTTCGGAGATAGGGAAAGCGCAACGCGAGCGTGTTTATCATTTTTTAGAAAAAGAGCTTCTCTCAGGCAAAGAATCATTACATATTTTAGAACTTAATTGTGGTACAGGGGAAGATGCACAGTACCTCATGCAAAAGGGTCATAGTATAATAGCTACAGATATTTCTGCGGGAATGATTGCGCAAGCAAAGCAAAAATATGGGAAGAGCATACACTTTGAGATTCAAGATATTAATACGATTACAGCAAACACCTTCTCCAAGCCTTTTGATTTGATTTTTTCAAATTTTGGAGGATTAAATTGTTTGTCTCCGCAGCAGTTGCAATCTTTTTTGTCGATAGCACCACATCTTTTAAAACCTTCAGGCAGCCTTAGTCTTGTAATAATGCCCAAATCTTGTTTGTGGGAACGGGTCTATTTTTTGGCGAAAGCCAAACCAAACAAAGCTTTCAGAAGAAATACAAAGCAAGCTGTATTAGCCAATGTAGATGGCGTAGATGTTGCGACCTGGTATTATAATCCTAGTCAACTAAAAAAATGGGGAGCGCTCTATTTTAAAGCTACATCTGTTGCTCCTATTGGGATAGCAGTTCCTCCATCCTACTTAGAACCTTTTTTTAAAAACAAAAAAGCAATACTAAAATTCCTTAAAAAAGCAGAAACTTACCTAACTTCATCACTTTGGGCGCCTTATGCCGACCATTATATGATTCATTTACAAAAAAAATGAGTGTAGTACTTACACATGCCTATTATATGGCAGAAGATATTAAGGAACAAAAGATAATGAAACCCTATCCACCATTGGGTTTGCTTTATCTTTCGGGTTACCTCAATGAAGAAAAAATTGAGAACCATGTCTTTGATACTACCTTTTACAATCAAGAGCAGCAGCTAGAATTTATAAAAGAAAAGCAGGCAAATCTTGTCGCTATCTACACCAACTTAATGACCAAAGTAGAGGTTATTAAACTCATAAAGATATTGCAAAACGAGCCTACTTACGGTTTTCCTACCATTGTTCTAGGCGGTCCCGATGTGAGTTATAATCTTGAGAATTATCTCAAAGCAGGAGCGCAATACCTTATCATAGGAGAAGGAGAAGAGACTATGGCGCAATTGCATGATGCGATTATTAATAAAACAGATATAAACGAAGTACAGGGTGTTGCCTATCTAAAAGATGGAAAAGTAATAAAGACAAAGCCCAGAATAAGAATGAAGGACTTATCGCTATTGCCTTTACCTAATCGAGCTGCGATACCTGTAGAAAAATACTTAAATACTTGGAAAGAAAATCACGGACAGAGTTCTATGACCGTAAGCACACAACGTGGCTGCCCGTACACCTGCAAATGGTGCAGTACTGCCGTATACGGACAAAGCTACAGACGACGCCCTGCGGCACAAGTAGCCCAGGAGTTGATGATGCTTAAATCTACCTATAACCCAGATACTATATGCTTTGTAGATGATGTCTTTACGGTAAGCCATAAATGGCTGCGTAGTTTTCACGAAGAGGTTTTAAAACAAGATGCCGTAATCCCGTATGAGTGTATCACTCGTGCAGAGCGTATTACAGATGAGGTCCTGCAATTACTTAAAGAATCGGGTTGTTACCGTATATGGATAGGTGCCGAAAGTGGCTCTCAAAAAATCATTGACGCTATGGACAGACGTGTAGATGTAGGTGTTGTTCAAAAAGCGATAAATGATGCCAATGCCACAGGTATCGAAACCGGCACTTTTATCATGCTAGGATATCCCGGAGAAGACAAAAAAGATATTGAGGAGACCATAAACCACTTAAGAAAATCCAATCCCACGCATTTTACCATTACCATCGCATATCCTATCAAGGGAACCTCGCTATATGACGAAATCGAGAAGGATATTATCGTTCAACCCAATTGGGAAACCTCTACAGATAGAGAGATTGATTTTAAACGTACATACTCCAGAAAATTTTATGATTATGCGGTACGAAAGGTCGTGAATGAAGTAAATTTTCATCGAGAATTTAATAAGGGTAAAGAGCGTAAATTGATAACAGCTTTTAAGCTTAAAGCGAAAGCTACCGCCGCTAGCCTGATGATGGAGCTTACAAAATAACAAGCCGAATGACTTGATACACTCATGATTTCAGACAAACGACATAGCCTTTCCAAACCAGAATATATAGGATGGAGTGCGCTATTTTTTGTGATTAGTATCATTGGGGTTTTACACCATGAGTTGTGGTTAGACGAAGCGCATCACTGGTTATTAGCACGAGACAGCAACTCCTTAGTTGATTTAATTGGGAATACCCGCCAAGAAGGACATCCTATTCTTTGGAATATGCTATTATACGGCATTACTATCTTTACGAGTAATCCTATATGGATGCAAGTATTTCATGTAATATTGAGCAGCGCAGCTGTGTATCTATTTTTTAAAAATACACCCTTTAATCTGCTATTCAAACTACTTTTTGTCTTTGGCTACTACATGCTTTTTGAATACACTATGCTTAGCCGAAATTATAGTATTGGTCTGCTATTTTTATTTATTGCTTGTAGTTATTATTCCTCTAGACATACGAAACCTCTACCCTATTTTATTGCTTTAGCACTTCTATCAAATACGCAAGCCATGTTTCTGGTTATAAGCGGTGGATTAGCTTTAATATGGTTAGTCGAACATTGGCAAAAACACAGGTTTAAGCCGCATAAAAAAGCATTGCTAGCAATAACTATTTTAGGTATTGGAGTTTTACTCGCCTTAGTTCAGATTATTCCTCCAGAAAATAATGCGCTTTTAATTTCTTCCAGTAAAATCCCTTTTACAGAGCGTATTTCAAAAACGCTTATTGGATTTTTTAAAGGAATCGTACAATTACCCGATTATAGAAGTTCGCATTTTTGGAACACCTCACTTTTTATCAATTTGAGTAAGCCTTTAAGCGGGGTTTTAGGTATTGCGAGTTTGTTTATTCCGCTGGTGCTTTTTGCAAAAAATAAACTCAGTCTGCTCTTTGTATATAGCACTATGTTTGTCACATTTATTCTGCTTTATATCACTCAACTTTCGGCGGCGCGCTATCACGGGATATTTGTTGTTATTTTGATTGTAGGGTTTTGGATTTCTTTTGAGCATAAAAAACAAGCAAACTCAGTGCTTCCGTTTCTTTCTGATAAAATCCTGACAACAGTTAGAAAGCTTTTGATTATTGGGATTTTTGGACTGCACTTTACAACTGGGATTACAGCCTACGCTTTGGATATGGCTAAGCCCTTTACTCAGGCAAAAAACACTCTTGCTTTTTTACAAGCTAATGAACTAGACCATAAAGTTATCGCTACAAAAGCCTGTGATGGCAGCGCGATAAGTGCCTATCTGGAACGGCCTGTTTTCTTTGCCAGCTCTAATGCCTACGGTAGTTATTGCATTTGGGGTAATCCAGAAGAAGTGATTGGTCGGTCAGAGAAGGAAGTATTAAACGCCTTAAAAGGTGTGTTAGTTCAAGAAAAAGAAAGTATTATTTTTATATCCTATCAAGCTATTTTTGACACCATTCCAGAGTGGATAACTAAAGACAATACTATCAAAATAAAATTCTTACAAAGCTTTGAGCAGAGTATTCTTAACAAAGGCAATTATTATATCTATGAAATGGAATTGGCGCCAGCGGTTATTTCGCTTTAAGCTATATACTACACTTTTACTCGCGATAATGAGTGTGGTATCCTGTAGTCTTTTTAAAAGTGATGAAGATACAGAAATTACGCTGCAATGGAACAAATCCTATCCAGAAGAAACCCTAGAAGATGCAAGCATAGGTCTTAAATGGTGCCTATCTTTTTTGGGTTCTGATGCGGGAAAAAAATCATCCTGGAGCGGTTTACAAGAAGAAGAAAATCGCTTTACCCTTAAGACTGAAAAACTTTATTTTCCAGAAACTGCCATCACCTATCTATCCCAACTTCATAGGCAACTCAAACAAACCGAAGAGTATAAAAAAACAGGCGCTATTGATATGGGTCGTTATATGGCCTTAACCATAGGAAGTCCCAATCACTACTATAAAATTGCTGATGTACCGCAACACCTGGAACAGTTTAAGGTGAGTTACGTCTTTGATACTATTCAAGGGTATGTTAATAATTCTGGGGTTTCGCGCGTGCATAGATTAATTTCTTACGCGCAAAATATGAATGGTTCCAGACAAGCCTACATCTCTACCGAAATAGATTCTATTACCCGTGAACCGCTGGAGTTTGAAACCGTAGAGGTTATGCCTAATGGTTTGTCGCGTTTTGGCTTATATGACCTAGACGGAAACTTAAAAGAAGCAGGCGATGCTCAAGTGACGCGTGCCGGAAAAGTGGCAAAATGTATGTGGTGTCATGAGTCTGGTATACAACCTATGTTTCGCATACAGTTGGATATACCAGATTACCTTAGTTACCAGCATTTACAGGATACGCTCACGCGATATGGCCTTGCCATAAGAGGCTATCAAGATGAACATTGGGAAGACGAAAGCTTAAAAAGACGTCCCAATCATACTAAAATGGAAATTGGCTATATCGCTTTTATGGAACCTTCTCTCACCCACTTGAGTCACGAATGGAAACTGCCAGAAAATGAAGTAAAAAAACGCCTAGGAACCTTGCCCACACATCGCCATGAAGAATTCGATTTTTTGGGTGATTTATACCATCGCGCCGCTGTAGATTCTCTCGCGCCTTGGAAGGTTCAAAAAGTGCCCGCTTCTATACGAGAAAAAGATGGGGATGAACTTGAGTTGCTATAGGAATAGGATTTAATACCTATAAAATTTTAGTACTCCTATTATCTACTCGTCCACTTTTTTTTGAGTGCTTGCCTATCTTCTTGGGTAAAGAAATGAGACGTATATTTTGAGTCGAGTTGGTGATTAAGGTAGCTTTCGCGAAAGCGTACATACTCCTTAAAATCGGCATACAAGTTTGCGTGTTTTGCTTGAGATGTGACATTTACATTCTGCAATTGAAAATTGGGGACGGCACAAAAATCTTGAATGAGTTCTTCCTTTTTGGTATCGTTTAACCTGCTATCCAGAAGCAAAACCTCAACGATATCATTACTGAGTATGGCATATTGTTTTTGCGTGTCAAAAGAATATTGATACACGTCTAGACCTAAGGCCTCCTTAAAATGGCTGTCGTACCAATCTATCGCGTAGTTATGTTGTAACTTTTTATGAAAGGCTTTTTCTATGGTTTCTAAATCCCCCTTATAATCTTGGGGCGCGACTCCCATATGCAAGGTAAAGGCATCAAAAAAGGCTGAGATATTGCGCTCTACAGGATTTCTAAATATGGAGACTACTTTTATCTTTTCTGAACGGTCTTGTAAGGCTTGATTGAGCAAAATAACAGGGCTTCTGCTACCTGGATAGATACCATTGTCAAAACATTTTTTAATACCCCTTATCACTTCCTCCTTATTAAGTGTATGAATATGAAATACAGAAGAAACGCCCGCTTTTTTAAGCGACTGATACACACTTAAGGAGCCTACTTTTGCCATTGTAAATATGAGCAATGGTGGCTGGGCTCCTCGTTTCAAGATTCTTGCTTGTCTTGCGAGTACATATCTATCTTTAATATGATATTTTAAAAAACTTTTAATCAATTGAGATTACAAATATTAATTTTCTTTAAAGTAAAAGCACCTCTCCTAGAATTATGGTCAGTTAAAAAATAGACTTCACACTCATTTACTAAAACGGCTTTCTTTTTGAGTGAAGGTACTAAAGAAGCTAGTTTGTTTTTATTTGCAAGGAATAACTCGTGCTTGTCTATAGTGACTGCATCTTCATTAAAAGAATGTACCACGATAGGTGTTATAATAAGTTCAAGGCCGTTTTTACCTAATACTTGATAGGCTAATTTTCCATCAGAAACCATAAAGTCTGTAACCATAAAATGAGTTTTTTGCGACAGCACATACGATGATGAATCACTAGGCATCTTCGCAAAAACTTTAGTATGCAGTGGTGATAAAACTATAATGGCATAGAGTATACACTTCCAGGACCATTCTTTTGAAAGACTGCGATAAAAAACAATTCCTGCTACTACAAATAACCACAACCTCAAAAACTGTATACCAATAGGAAAACCACTAAGCTTGCCAAAAGGAAGATTAGCAATAGCCAGAATAAGTACTGTAAATAGCATTTTTAAGAATGGTTTATCTGCATATTTCCATACTACTATAAGAGGAATCAACCATAATATCTGGGCGTATGTGGCAGAGCGACTTTGTATTAAAAAAAGCATCACTACCGCAATAGCTAGCAGCGTAAAAAGGTTTCTTTTTTTTGATAAAACAAGATATAAACCGCTTCCTACAATTAGGCTTTTAAACAGCCACAAGATGGCTAGATAAAGACGCTCATTATCAAACAGCGCTTCAGGATTGTAGTAGGCATCGGGAACAAAGACTGACTTTAAAAACACATCCAAAGATTGGTAGTTTACTCTATAATCAACCGTGCTTCCTGTCTTTATTGCCTGCGGCAAAGCATCAAAAAAGTAGTAGCTCCAGAGTTCTGCACCTGTACTCCATACTCCCAAAGTGATAATCACCACAGAGAATACTACTCCATACAGTATAGCTTTCCATTTATTTTTTAATGGCCAAGCTAGGCCGTAAATGGCTGGGAAGAATTTGGTTAAAATAGCGAGGCTTAATAATACAGCTGCTTGCACATTTTTATTTTTCTGTAAACCGTGAAACGCAAAATATATCAATGCCAAAATAATAAAGTAGCTCTGCCCAAATAATATCTGATTACGAATAGGAATCCATAACAAAATGGGAACACAAGCGATTAACCAAGGATGTTTCTGCAGATAATTTTTTCCAACACTCCACAAAACAGCGATAAATAAAACAATACCAATTCCGTTAAAAATAGCCTTGGCTAGTATCACATTTTCGATACTCGCTAAAGGATAAAACAAAACAGGTGTAAACGGACTATTTAGATAAAAATCGAGCAGCACATCTGGATATCCCAAATTCCACACATAGCTATTAAAGGCTGCAATATCATATAATTGATGGAGAGAAGTACCGTCGTGAAGCATTCTGGCAGCAAAGTAACTATTGCCAAAATCGTGAATCTCAAAAAACAAACTTGTATAAAAATAATACCCACATAGTATGATTGCAGGTATTAAATAGAAAAAAGCAGTGCTTGTCTTTTTAAAAAATGTGCTCACATAACAAAAGTAAGTCATAAATAGAGATATGCAGCAGCACACATCTTTTATACCCTTGTATTTGTATCTTTGAAATGAATAATACTAATTATGGTCAATACTAAAAAAGTGGTTGTGATTTTGCCAGCCTATAATGCAGCAAATACGCTTAGACAAACCTATACAGAAATCCCTTTTGACCTTGTAGATGAAGTTATTTTAACAGACGACCATAGTAGTGACGCAACTGTAAGCGTAGCCCAAGAATTGGGAATTAAACACATCATTGTTCACCCACAAAACAAAGGGTATGGTGCCAATCAAAAATCCTGTTATACCAAAGCACTGGAATTAGAAGCAGATATTATTATTATGCTGCATCCTGATTATCAATACACGCCTAAGCTCATTCCATCTATGGTATATCTTATCGCAAACGATGTGCATGATGTGGTTTTGGGATCTCGCATCCTTGGCAAAGGTGCTTTACAAGGAGGAATGCCTATCTATAAATATATCGCCAATCGCTTTTTGACCTTGTTTCAAAACATCCTTATGAATCAAAAGTTGTCAGAATATCATACAGGATATAGATGCTTTTCTAGTAAAGCTGTAAAGTCAATACCGTATCTAGATAATTCAGATGATTTTATTTTTGACAATCAAATGCTAGCTCAATTGTGTTATAAGGATTGGCGTATAGGAGAAGTGTCTTGCCCTACAAAGTATTTCGCAGAAGCGTCATCCATCAATTTTAAACGCAGCGTTACTTATGGTTTAGGAGTGATGGGAGTTTCCTGCCGTTATTTTTTACACAAAATAAGTCCTATTAAATCAAGATTATTCAAATCTTAATGCCCGAATAATCGCTGCTGTATGACCGCAAAATATGCAAAAATAGCCCAACGCCTTAAGACCGTTACTCAATACGGTTTTGGCCAGACTATTGTGGTCGCTGCGCAATTGTTACTCTCTCTTATTGTAATTAAAAAACACAATGCCGCTTTATGGGGAGAATATGTTGAGCTGCTTTTATGGGTTAATATTCCTGCAATTATCGTGTATTTTGGGAATAAAAATTACCTGCTCAAAGCCTTTAGCGACCGTCCTGCAGCAGTCTATCAAACTTGGTTTACAAACCTCTTGAGCAGAGGATTATTATTGATAGCCAGTATACTTATTGTAATCT